>JAACZX010000061.1 GCA_009996555.1 Chitinophagaceae bacterium
CTGTAGCGGCTAAAAAAGTTGGCTTACTCGCCCTTGTTGAAATCATTATTTTCTTTTTCATTTTATTCATGGGCTTTTTATATGCACATAAAAAAGGTGCGTTAAAATGGAAATAAAATACGGCCCCTCCAACCTCCCCAGAGGGGAGGCTAATCAACACACGGGCCTCGCTTATAAAAGATGTTAATTAAACGAACCAGTACTACGTAACAATGGAAGAGTTAAAAAATAGTCTGAGTGTTTCCCAAGTCTCCCCTACCGGGGGAGATTTAGAGGGGGCTGTAAAGATTTATGAAACACCCGGTGGCGGCATCGTTCTCAGTAAACTGGACGATGTGATCAACTGGGCACGTTCCAACTCCTTATGGCCATTAACATTTGCTACCAGCTGCTGTGGAATTGAAATGATGAGTACCGCTGGTGCGAAATACGATTTCTCCCGATTTGGATTTGAAGTGGCTCGTGCTACACCACGGCAGGCCGATGTAATTATTATAGCAGGAACCATTGTAAACAAAATGGCACCTGTGTTGAAACGTTTGTACGATCAGATGGCCGATCCGAAATATGTAATTGCAATGGGAGCATGCGCCATCAGTGGTGGTCCTTTCTTTTATAATACTTACTCCGTTGTAAAAGGAGCTGACCACGTAATTCCGGTTGATGTATATGTTGCCGGTTGTCCGCCACGGCCAGAAGCATTATTGCATGCGTTGATCTCTTTACAACAAAAAATAAAAATGGGTTTAACCCGTGAACAAATAAGAGAGGGAAAAGAAAGCGTATGACGAACGAAGAATTAAAGACGACCCTTGGCGAGTTAGCTGCAACTGCAGTTATTGATGAAGCAGATGCAAACGGCTGGCTTACTGCAAACATTGAAGCAGCAAACTGGTTATCGTTTGCACAAAGCTTACGTAACGTTCCTGAACTGCAATTCGACTTCCTGTTTTGCTTAACCTGTGTTGACTGGAAAACACATCTCACGATGGTGTATCATCTCCGTTCAACCACAAACAAACACGAGCTGGTTGTAAAAGCAAAACTCGATCGTAACAATCCCGAAATAGAAACGGTTTCGCATATCTGGCGCACAGCAGAATTTCATGAACGTGAAGTGTATGAATTGTTTGGTGTAAAATTTCTGAATCATCCAGATCTGCGTTTGCTGATATTACCTGATGGTTGGGAAGGAAAAAAACCATTACTGAAAGATTTTGAAGATCCGATTAACATGATCAGACTATAGCCCCCAACCCCTGAAGGGGAGTAAGGCAAGAATGACAGAATGAACTTTAAAAACAAAAAATTCTCTTAGGGAGAACATTGGCATGTTTGAAGAAGTAGGCACAACAACGGAAGGCGATTTGGTGATTAATATGGGGCCGCAGCACCCTGCCACACATGGTGTACTCCATTTAGTGGTTACGCTCAATGGCGAAACCATCAAGAATGTAGAACCGCACCTCGGCTACATTCACCGCTCTATTGAAAAAATGTGTGAGAGTCTTACCTATCGCCAGTTCATTTATGTAACAAGCCGCATGGATTATCTTTCTGCACACATCAACAATCATGCATGTGCGATGTGCGTGGAGAAAGGTTTGCAGTTAGAAGTACCTGCACGTGCACAGGTGATCCGTGTATTGATGGATGAACTGACACGGCTTGCCTCGCATGAATTATGGTGGGGAGCGATGGCCATGGATCTCGGTGCCTTCACGCCTTTCTTTCATGCGTTTCGTGAACGTGAAGTGATCAATGATATTATGGAAGAAACATGTGGTGCACGCTTAACCATGAACTACATGGTGCCCGGCGGTGTGATGCATGATCTTCATCCCAACTTTCAACAACGGGTAAAAGACTTTTTACAACTCTACAAACGTAAGATCCACGAATACGATGAACTGGTAACAGGTAATATCATCTTCCAGAACCGTATGAAAGGTGTGGGTATTATTTCACCTGAAGATGTGCTCTCTTACGGTTGTACGGGACCGGTAGCAAGAGGCAGCGGTGTAAGCAGCGATGTACGCAAGCTTTATCCGTATGAAATTTATGACAAGCTGGAATTTGATGAAGTATTGGAAGATGGATGCGATTCCTTTGCACGCTACATGGTACGTATTCGGGAAATGCAGCAATCGGTACGCATTATTGAACAGTTGATTGATAATATACCGGATGGTGAGTTCCAGGCAAAAACAAAAGCCGTATTGAAGTTACCCAAAGGTGAATTCTACAGCAAAGCCGAAACAGCACGTGGTGAATTGGGTGTATATATTGTAAGTGAAGGTGGAACTACACCATATCGTATTAAATTCCGTTCACCGGGTTTCTCGAATTTATCAGCATTGAATCATTTGGTAAAAGGTGGAAAGATTGGTGATTTGATTGCAGCGATGGGAACATTGGATCTGGTGATACCGGATATTGACCGATAAAGCGGCCCCTCTAAATCTCCCCGGAGGGGAGACTTTGCAAGGCACAAAGCCAGCTTATGAAAGATCTTAATTAAAGAATTAGTTGCTGATTGAAAAGAAAAGATGAAATGCTTAATTACGACAGATAAATAGAATTACTAAAGTTTGGCCTCCCTCTCCACCGGAGAGGGAACGAGGGAGAGGCCTCTAAATAAAAATACATGTGGAGCTTAAGTAACATAGCAGCAAATATTGATCAATGGCTCAACGCAAACATGAGCCCAACATGGGCGTTGATTGTAGAAATGCTGATTGCCGGTGTTGCCGTAATTGGTTTGTTTGCCGCACTCGGATTGGTATTGGTAATTATGGAACGGAAAGTATCGGCTTGGATACAAATTCGTCTCGGACCAAATCGTGTAGGACCAAAAGGTATGTTGCAATCCTTAGCTGACACATTGAAATTATTGGTAAAAGAAGGGATGACGCCCGGTGGTGCAGATAAATTGTTGTTCAACGTTGCACCGTTTGTTGCCATGATCGTTGCCATGCTGCTGCTTGCACCCATTGCCTTTGCAAAAGATTTTCAACTGTGGGATTTGAACATCGGCGTGTTGTACATTTCTGCTGTATCATCCATTTCTGTCATTAGTATTTTAATGGCAGGCTGGGCAAGTAACAATAAATATTCGTTGCTTGGTGCTATGCGTAGTGGCGCACAGATTGTGAGCTATGAATTAAGTGCCGGTCTTGCGGTGCTTGCGATTGTTGTGTTAACAGGCAGTTTACGCATCAGCGATATCATCCAGGCACAGGAAAATGGCTGGTGGTTATTTAAAGGACATATTCCTGTAATCATCGCTTTTATCATTTTCATTATTGCTGTTACTGCCGAAACAAACCGTGCACCATTTGATCTGGCTGAAGCAGAAAGTGAATTGACTGCTGGCTTCCATACAGAATATTCGGGAATGAAATTCGCTCTCTTCTTCCTTGCAGAATATGTGAATGTGTTTATTGTGTGTGCCATTGGTGCTACTTTATTCTTAGGTGGATGGATGCCGTTTCATATTGGCAACTGGCATGCATTTAACGGTGTGATGGATTGGATACCATCGAGCGTGTGGTTCTTTGGTAAAACTTTCTTTTTAATTTTTGTGATCATGTGGTTCCGCTGGACCTTCCCCCGTTTACGGATCGATCAGCTGCTGAACCTGGAGTGGAAATATTTATTACCCATCAGCATGTTCAACTTACTGCTGGTAACATTGATTGCAATTATGGGTTGGCATTTTTGAAGCCCAAAGCCAAGCCTCCCCAAACCCCTCCGGTAGAGGGGCTTTGCAAGGCACAGGCCAGCTTGTTAAAGATGCAAATTGAATAGTAGGATGCTGATTGAAAAAGAATAAGATGAAATGCCCGCCTGAATGACGAAGTCGGGCAGGCTTAATTACAAAAGATAACTTAATAAAATAAAGCCCGGCCTCCCTCTCTACTGGAGAGGGAACGAGGGTGAGGCTGCATTATGTTTTTAAAACAATACATACAAGACATCTGGGGTGCGATTAAATCGCTGGCAACGGGTATGAAACGTACCGGTTACTATTTCACCCACCACAAAGAAATTATTACACAACAATATCCTGATAACCGGGATACGTTGCTGTTGCCCGAACGCTTCAAAGGCGAAGTGGTAATGACACACGATGAGAACAATGAACACGCCTGTACAGGTTGTACAGCTTGTGAACTGGCTTGTCCGAATGCAACGATCAAGATCATTACCAAGTTTGATGTGGATGCAGAAACAGGTAAGAAGAAAAAAGCCATCGACACATTTGTGTATCATCTTGAACTGTGTACGATGTGTAACCTGTGTGTGGAAGCTTGCCCAACGGGTGCTATTAAAATGGCGCAAACATTTGAACACAGTGTGTTTGATAGAAGTCAATTGACGAAGAAGCTGAACAAACCTGGTTCGAAAGTGAGAGCGGGTGTTGAATAAACCCCTCCCGGCCTCCCCTGAAAGGGAGGAGACCAACACACAAAACCAGCTTCTGTAAAATGTAAATAAACAGTTAGCTGCCGAATGAAAAACAAAAGTTGAAATGCTTAATTACTATTGTTAAACTAAAAAATTACAGCTCGGCCTCCTTCTCTAAAGGAGAAGGACCGAGGATGAGGCCATGACAGCATCACAAATCATATTTTATCTCATCTCAGCATTTATTCTGAGCATGGGTGTTTTATCGGTAACCAGCCGCAAAATTTTCCGTTCGGCCATCTGGTTGTTATTTTCATTAATTGGTATTGCTGCCTTGTACTTCTGGATGGATGTGCAGTTTATTGCTGCGGTACAAATTGTGGTGTACGTTGGCGGTATTGTTGTACTCATCATCTTTTCCATATTCCTTACACAGCAATCTGGAAAAGAAATGCCCAAAGCTCCGCTCTTACGAACAATTGCAGGCGCCTTGGCTGTGCTGTTTGGTTTTGCGTATACCTATTTACTCATCGATCAATACGGATTTCCAACAATCGATCAGCCATTCGACAGTGATGTGGCACGCATTGGTAATGCCATGCTTAACACACAGGAAGGCGGTTATGCACTACCGTTTGAAGTAGTGAGTATTCTCCTGCTTGCAGCAATGGTTGGTTGTATTGTTATTGCCCTTAAAACAAAACCCGAAGAAAAATGAGCGACATACCCATTTCACATATTCTATTCGTAAGCACAGCGCTGTTCTTTATCGGCATGTATGGTTTGTTTACCCGTCGTAATATGATTACGATGCTGATGGCGATTGAACTGATCCTGAACAGCGTCAACATCAACTTCGTGGTGTTTAATAAATATCTCTACCCCGACAAGTTAGACGGCATCTTCTTCACCATATTTATTGTAACCATTGCTGCTGCAGAAGCTGCTGTGGCAATTGCCATCATCATTAATCTTTACCGCAGTCATAAATCAATTGATGTGGAAGATGCAACAGACATGAAATACTAGGCGGACCCCTTCCGACTTCCCCCAAAGGGTGAAGCCATCAAGACACAAGGCCAGCTTGACAAAGAGATTGATAAACAGGAATAGACCGAATGATGTTGAAGAAACATCAAAAAGACGAAATGCTTAATTACTATTGTTGATATAAAAAACTAAAGCCCGGCCTCCCTCTCTACCGGAGAGGGAACGAGGGTGAGGCATATGAACTACTCATCATACATCGCATTAATTCCGCTTTTGCCACTGGCAGCATTTGTACTGCTGGGTTTGTTTGGGCGAAAATACTTTAACAGATCTGCAGGTATCATCGCTACCCTGTTGTTACTTGTTGCAGCAGGTTTATCGCTGTACACCGCTTACCAATACTTTTTTGTAAACGGTAAAGTGGGTGATGCTTACCAAAGTATTACTGCAGTAAAATTTACCTGGCTTACGTTCAGTGAAAATGTTTCCATCGATATGGGCATACTGCTCGATCCTATTTCGGTGATGATGCTGGTGGTAGTTACGTTTGTTTCACTGATGGTGCACATCTTCAGCCTTGGCTATATGAAAGGCGAAGAACGTTTTGCAACGTACTACGCATTCCTTGGCTTGTTTACTTTTTCAATGCTGGGTTTGGTTGTATCATCCAATCTCTTCCAGATCTATATGTTCTGGGAACTGGTTGGTGCGTCGTCGTATTTACTCATCGGTTATTATTTTCAAAAACCATCTGCAGTTGCTGCATCCAAAAAAGCATTTATTGTAACACGCTTTGCCGATCTTGGTTTTCTCATCGGCATTCTAATACTTGCATTCTATGGCGAAAGCTTAGACTTCAACACCATCATTCATAATTTAACCACACAACAATCTTCACAGTTCTTAGCCATCACCTCTGCATCGTTCATTGGTGTATCGGCATTAACATGGGGATTGGTAATGGTGTTTATGGGTGGCGCAGGTAAGAGTGCAATGTTTCCGTTGCACATTTGGTTGCCGGATGCCATGGAAGGCCCCACGCCTGTTTCAGCATTGATCCACGCTGCCACCATGGTTGTTGCCGGTGTGTTTTTAGTAGCAAGATTGTTTCCTGTTTTCTCCATCAATGCTGATGCGTTATCGGTTGTAACCATCATCGGTGTTACCTCTGCTTTGTTTGCAGCCATCATTGCCTGTACACAAACAGATATTAAACGTGTACTCGCCTACTCTACCATGAGCCAGATCGGTTACATGATGTTTGCATTAGGTGTAAGTGGTTATGGCGGAGAGAATGGCCTTGGTTACACCGCATCCATGTTTCACCTGTTTACACATGCGTTCTTTAAATCGTTGTTATTCCTTGGTGCTGGTGCAGTGATTCATTTGGTGCACAGCAACGAAATGAAAGACATGGGCGGCTTACGCAAGCTGATGCCGATTACACATATCAGTTTCCTGATTGCATGTTTAGCGATAGCAGGTATATGGCCGTTTGCCGGTTTCTTCAGCAAAGAAGAAATTCTGTTGGCAGCTTATAACAAAAGCATGGTTGTGTATGTGATTGCCTTGGTTACATCGGGCCTCACTGCTTTCTACATGTTCCGTTTGTATTTCTCCATTTTCTGGAACAAGGAAGCGGCAGTACACGATCATCATCATGGCGAAGGAACATTCTCCATGAAGCTTCCTTTAATCTTATTAGCAGTATGCAGTGTTGCCGCAGGCTTTATCCATTTCGGTAATTATGTTTCAAGCGATGGTACTGCATTGGCTTCAGCATTTCATCTCAGCTTTGCTGCTGCGCCACTTGCATTGGGTATTGGCGGCATTCTGCTGGCGATGTGGTTGTACAAAACAGCAAATGATAAACCCGAACGTTTGGCAACAGCGCTCGGCGGTTTATACAAAGCAGCATACAAAAAATTCTATATTGATGAGTTGTACCTGTTTATCACAAAGAAACTGGTGTTTAATCTTATCGGTCGCCCTGCGGCATGGATCGACAAAAACATTATTGATGGCTTGATGAATGGCATTGCTGCAGCAACAGGATGGATATCGAACCTTATTAAAACATTGCAATCAGGTAAAGTGCAGAACTATCTGCTGTATTTCTTTGGCGGTATTGCTGCGCTCGTGATCATATTTATTTACATCTGGAAACCATAACCATGAACTTATCCATACTTCTCATATTGCCCCTTGTATTTTCACTGTTGGTATTAGTGGTGAAAGGTCAGCAGCAGGTACGCAGTGTTGCGCTGGCAGCAGCTTTAGCACAATTGGGTTTAAGCATTTATTTATTGATGCAGTTTTTGAGCGAACGTGCAATAAATAATGCTGCTTATTTGTTTGAACACGATCACAGCTGGTATCATGCTTTAAAGATCCATTACCATGTGGGTGTAGATGGTATTTCTGTTGCCATGATCCTGCTTACTTCCTTTGTTGTACTGGCAGGTGTATTGGTGTCGTGGAAACAGGAAAAAATGTATAAAGAGTTTTTCTTCTTACTCTTATTCCTCAGCCTTGGTGCGTATGGTTTCTTTTTATCGCTCGATATATTCCTGATGTTCTTCTTCCTGGAAGTAGCGGTGATTCCGAAATTCTTACTCATCGGTATCTGGGGCAGTGGTAAAAAAGAATACAGTGCGTTGAAACTGGCGTTGATGTTAATGGCCGGTTCTGCATTGGTGTTTGTGGGTCTTGCAGGTTTGTTCTTCAACAGTAATGTTGATGGGTCACATACATTCGATATTGTGCAGCTTGCAGCAAATCCGTTGCCTGCCGATCTGCAACGCTATTTCTTCCCCTTTGCTTTTATCGGCTTTGGTATTTTCACAGCGCTGTTTCCGTTTCATACATGGGTGCCCGATGGTCACTCGAGTGCGCCAACAGCAGCATCCATGTTTTTGGCAGGCATCTCGATGAAGCTTGGTGGTTACGGTTGTTTGCGGGTTGCAACATGGCTGATGCCTGATGCTGCACAACATTATTCAACCATCATCATCGTTCTTGCATGTATCGCTATTTTATATGGTGCATTTGCGACGATGATGCAGACCGATCTCAAATACATCAATGCCTATTCATCGGTTAGTCACTGCGGATTTGTATTGCTGGGTATCGGCATGTTAACGAAAACGGCCATCAATGGTGCGGTGCTGCAAATGGTGAGTCATGGTTTAATGACGGCTCTTTTCTTTGCTGTGATTGGTATGATCTACGACCGTACACATACAAGACAGGTAGCACAACTTGGTGGATTGTTAAAAGTAATGCCGTTCATTTCATCTGTATTTGTGATTGCAGGTTTGTGTTCGCTTGGCTTACCGGGCTTAAGTGGATTTGTTGCAGAGATGACCGTGTTCATGGGTAGCTGGCAACGGGCCGGTGCATTCTATCATACAGCAACAATCGTTGCCTGTGCATCGATTGTTGTAACGGCAGTGTATATTTTACGTGCAGTTGGTTCAAGCATTATGGGACCGATCAAAAACGATGAGCATTTAAGTTTAAGCGATGCTGGCTGGCACGAAAAAACTGCGGCTGTTGTTTTACTGGCAGGAATTTTAATTATGGGTATTGCACCATTCTGGTTAACGGATTTAATTAATCCCGGTACCGAAGTGTTGATGCAAAAGATTGGATCGATAAAGTAAATTAAGCGATGAGTAACTTTTTTCTTTTACTGCAACAGGAACTGCTGTTAACAGCAATCATCTTTGTATTGCTTTTTGTGAAGCTCAGTGCAAAGCAATGGAACAGCAAAACAGTTCTTTCCTTCGTCAATATATTATTAGCGGTTAACCTGGCTGCCGGTTTCTTTTTTAAGGAAAAAGGAACGCTGTTTGGTGATATGTTTCAAACCAATGATCTACTTCGGTTCGAAAAAAATATTCTCAACCTTGGTACACTGCTTATTTCATTGCAAGCCTACAACTGGCTGTTGAAGCACAAGCATGCGATCGAATTTTACCTGCTCATGCTTGCTACTTTGCTTGGTATGTTCTTTATGCTGAGCAGCA
>JAACZX010000062.1 GCA_009996555.1 Chitinophagaceae bacterium
CATTGTTGAATGAGTTGATTCCAGCTAACGGTAATACCATTCACTTCCTGCTGAAATTTTTTCATACTGTCTTCCACTGCAAACGCAGCCACATTGCCACCCATTGGGCTGCGCAATGCTTCGCCGGAAAGCAGGAAACTTTCTTCGGCTTTTACTAACGTTCCTTTTTGAGTATAATCAACAAAGTAAACCGATGCTATATCAGCCGCAGCTACTTCCTTTGATTTTATAAATGAAACAACACAATGCACATCATCAAACTTGTACACTTTGTGCTTGTTTGTGATCACTTCTGCACCAAACCGTTGATCACTGATCACCATCTTACAAAAATGACAGGCATCTTTTCCAAAGCTGATCGGCTGCGGGCCTGAAGAGCAGCTCTGCATCAACAATGCTATTACTGCAACACTTGCAATTTTCGCAATTTTTGGTTTTACTCTCCACTCACGGTAAGCAAGTATCACCAGTATCAACCCAACACCAAGAAATATATAACCACCCACATCAGGAAAAGAGTAAGCACCAAAATTGAGCAATTGTTTAAACCCGATTAACGGTGGTTGATAAGCCATACCCGGTACAACAATCGCTGCATTGGGATCGAGGTTGTGACCATAGTTATACTCCCACCGGTAAAAATCAAACATGGCTATTACACCAAACGCAACATACAGCACAGTCCATGTATAAAAGAACCAGCGCCTATTTACAAAAAATGTAAGAACACCAAACAACCCAAATGCCCCAATGAGATAAGGCAAAATTGTAAATTCAAAAAAATCTTCGGTGCGTAGTTTGCGCATACCAATGTAGTGGTTCAATCCGCTGATGACATCAACATCACCAGCCAGTTTATTGGCATGGATCTTCAGCACAAGTCCTTCGGGGTACTGCGGTGCTGTAAGATCAATACGCCACATGGGCACAAAAATGACAATGAATAACGCTACTCCGCAAACGAGAGATAATAATTTTGTAATGGGTGCTAATGGCTCTTTCATTGATCTGTTTTTTTAAGTCCATAAAAACAGGCCTGTGTTACCTGCGGTAACAACAGGCCCGTTACTTGATAATTATCCTCAACTTATCTTTTATTTTGATGCCGGTTTTTCTGCAGCATCTGCACCCTGCTTACCTAAACTGAATGTAAGCGGAACATTACTTCCTGCTGGCGATACACGGATGTATCCCTGCATTTCCTGGTGCAATGCACTACAGAAATCGGTACAGTAGAATGGATATACACCCGTTTTTTCAGGAACCCATTTTAATGTTGATGTTTCACCAGGCATAATGAGCAGTTCTGCATTCAATGCACCTTTTACTGCAAATCCGTGTGGCACATCCCAATCCTGTTCCAGGTTTGTTACATGGAAATACACTTCATCGCCCAGTTTTATACCTTCAATATTATCAGGCGCAAAGTGCGAACGGATAGATGTCATGTACACATGGATCTTGTTTCCTTCACGCACCACTTTCGATTCTTTTTCACCTTTCGCAACGTAAGGATGTTTGTTTTCATCGATCTTATAGATCTTCACACTTTTACCTTTAATGAGCGACGCCGGCATTGAACCTGCGTAGTGAGGTTCACCAATTGTGGGGAAATCAAGGATCAATTGCATTTTATCACCACTGATATCAAAGATCTGTGCACTTTGTGTTAACTCAGGGCCTGTGGGCAGGTAACGGTCTTTTGTGATCTTGTTATAAGCTACCACATATTTACCCCAAGGTTTTCTTGTATCACCACCAGGAATTGATAAGTGACCAATAGAATAATAAGTAGGCACACGATCAAGTACTTTCAGGTCTTTTACATTCCATTTTACAATTTCACTACTCACAAAGAAAGAAGTGTATGCATTACCATTTCCATCAAACTCGGTATGCAAAGGTCCAAGTCCTGGTTTTTGCACTTCGCCATGCAATGCTGCTTCGTTAATTACAGGAATACCACCAAACTCTCCATCGTACTTTTTATCTGCAATTGCTTTCTGAATTTTTGTGAAAGAGAACACAGGAATAACTGCAGCCAGTTTACCACTGCCCACAATGTATTCACCGGTAGGATCAGTATCGCAACCATGTGGTGATTTAGGACAAGGAATAAAATAGCAGATATCTTTCAATATTGCAGGATCAAGTACTGTTACTTCTGTTCTGATCTCGTGTTTTGCAGTATGTGTTTTTTCATCCCACTTATTATGTGCATAGCGCACTTTTTGTTTGATGCCTTTTCCTGCTTTCAGATATTCCTCTGCTTTTTTCCAGTTAACAGCAAGAATAAAATCTTTATCACGCTGCGATGCATTTACTTCAAGCAGGGTATTTGCCTGCTCACTGTTGTAGCAGCTGAAGAAGAACCAACCATGGCTGGGTCCTTTACCTGCACGGCTAAGATCGAAGTTTACACCGGGGAGTAACAACTGGAATGCAATATCCATATCGCCTTCTTTAGCAATACTGATAAAGCTGATGGTGCCTTTGAAATTTTCTTTGTAAGAAGAAATGGGTACATCTGTATTATCGCCAATAGGCACGCTGAAACGTGTACCTGCTACAAGGTATTCAGAGTTCTCTGTAATAAAAGGTGACGAGTGGTTACCTGCACTGTTCGGCAGTTCAATGATCTCTGCAGTGCGGAACGTGGTATTGTCAATACGTGCAACACGTGGTGTGTTGTTGGCATTACCAAAGGTCCAGCGACCATCAATTTCACCATTTGTTTGTGAAAAAGAAATGTGGTGAAGATCATCCCATGGTACAAAACCATTTGATGTCATCAACATAGGTTTTGATTCTTCGCTATAGCCCCAACCTTTTTCAGGATCTACAGAGAAAACCGGAATTACACGGAACAAACGGCCGCTGGGCAAACCATACACACTCATTTGTCCGCTGAAACCACCGGAAACAAAATTGTAAAATTCATCGTACTTGCCCGGGGCAACATACGCTTTTTCAGCAGAGCCACCGGCAGCTGCATTGGAAGCACCTTTTGGTTTACAAGACATCCATTGCAATGCTGCAGCAGCAAGCAGGATCGTTAACATTCGTTTTGAGCTGTTCATATCTGTTGTATTAAATATTAATGGTTAATGGAGCCGGTCTGTTATTTTACTCCATCATTTTTACGCATGAACTCATACACATGGCGTGCATCATCGTCAGTTAAGTTCTGGTTAGGCATGCGCACAAGGCATATTTCCAGTTGAGCCATTGCTTTGGGATCTTTGTCCAGCATCTCATCCACATTTGTAACAAAGTTCATGATCCACTCAGGCTTGTGGCGTGTGGTTACACCTTTCCAACCCGGGCCAACCAGTTTTTCATCAGTAAGTTTGTGGCAGCTTCCGCATTTTACATCATACACCTTCAATCCAGCTTCAGCCATTGCTTTATCCAGTTCGGGTTTCACCTCTACATTGGTAAACTTACCGGCACCTCTTTCAGGATCGTAAGAAGGGTTACCATTTTCTGTTGTTGCCGGTGAAGTTGTTTCGCTACCTGTTGAAGCATTTGATGAGCTTTGATTGCCACAGGCATACACAAAAGCAAGAAAGCTGAAGACGATGAGCATTTTTTTCATTTGTATGTTTTTTAGTTGTTTGATGGCCAAATAGTATATCCTCAAAAAATAGCTTCACTGTTTAAATAAAGTAGTTTGCTATTTTTTGAGAATATTTCATGAGCATGTTTTTTATTATTGGCAGATTAATATTACTTGGCAAGATTACGTTCACTTACCACATAACAATATGATTAAAGTCATAAAACAGGCTGACTGATTACAATCAGTTTTCGTACTTTAAAGAAGTAAACAGTAACTTTAAAAGCTGATCATTGTCATCTTTTTTCTTGCCAGTTATCAGAAGCAACCCATAGCTGTGTTACTACCTTGCACCCAATATGCCAGCCATAAGTACATGCGTTATTGATGTTGATCTGCTCCTTGCCTGGGGCGGCACATTTCACAACCTGCAAAAAGGACAAGTGCTGTTTCATGAAGATGATCCGGCACATTTTTATTACCAGGTGGTGGAAGGAAGAATTAAAATGTGTAACTGTAACGAAGAAGGAAAGGAATTTATACAGGGTATGTTTGAAACAGGTGAAAGTTTTGGCGAGCCCCCGCTTTTTGATGGCGGTATTTATCCCGCCAGTGCAGAAGCCGATGAAGACTCGGTGGTGATTCGTTTGCGGAAAGAAAATTTCCTGCAATTGCTGAAAGAAAACTTTGATATTCATTTTGGGTTTACACAAACACTGGCACGACGGTTACGTTTTAAGTCAATGATGTCGAAAGAGATCTCCTCGTACGGGCCCATGCACCGCATTTACACATTGCTGCAGGAATACAAAAAGAACAAAGGTTATACAGATGCAGACCTGATGAAGATTGAGCTTACCAGGCAGCAAATTGCTGATATGATTGGCCTCCGGGTGGAAACTGTTATCCGCTCCATCCGTGAACTGGAACGCAACGGACGCTTAACGATCAAACGTGGTAAAGTGTATTGCTGATGGCCTTCATTCATCAACATAAAATCAACCAACATTTTTCGAAAAACTCTTCATGCAAATGACATTCACACAACTATGGGCAAAACGGGCCATGTTTAATTTTGTACTGCTGGCATTAGCAGGTGTACTGCTCCGTTATAAAATTCTTTTTCCACTCCCCTTTGTGGATCATAAACATTTACTGCATGCCCATTCGCATTTTGCATTTGCAGGCTGGGTATCGTTGGCACTATTTGTCAGCATTATTCATGTGTTGCGGCTAACTGCTGAGCAACAGAAACAATTCAACCGCATTTTATGGGCACAACAGATCAGCAGTTTTGGCATGCTGTTCACCTTCCCATTTATGGGCTATGCAGCGCCCTCAATTTTCTTTTCAACATTATCTATTCTTGTTTCTTATTGGTTTGCTGCTACTGCCTGGCGTATGATCAAAGCAAACACACAGCTGAGTTTTGAAAAAAAATGGCTGTACGTTGCGCTGCTGGCAAATATTGTTTCATCGGCAGGTACATTTACACTTGCTTATCTTATGGCAAATAAAATTGCCAGCCAGGACCTGTATTTCGGATCAGTTTATTTTTACCTGCATTTCCAATACAATGGATGGTTTCTCTTTGCCATTTTTGCTTTGTTCTTTTCGCAACTGAAACAACAGATGACTGCCTGGCATATCCGCATGGCAAATATGTTCTTTTACCTGTTGCTAATAACGCTCATACCTGCATGGTTTCTTTCGATGCTGTGGATGCGTTTACCGGGCTGGATGGTTAGTGCCGGAACTGTTGCTGCTGCTTTGCAACTTGCAGCGTTGTTTGTATTTCTCCGTTTACTCATTAACATAAGATTTAAGTTCAGGCTTATCTTTCACCCGCCTGTTCATCTTATCTGGCTCATTGCCGTTACTGCTTTTTCATTGAAAATTATTTTGCAGGGCTTCTCTGCCATTCCTGCATTGAACCAGTATGCATTTGGTGTGCGTCCTATTGTTATTGGTTTTCTGCACCTGGTATTGCTTGGTTTTGTAAGTATGTTTCTTATTGGCAATTTGCTGCAAAACCGATTGCTGTTTGTTTCATCAAGGCCGGCGCTTATCAGTCTTTGGTTATTTGTATTTGCTATGCTGATGAATGAAATTGTGTTAATGACCCAGGGTATTGCAGCCATTCTTTATCTCCCGTTTGCCTATAGCAGCGAACTGTTGCTTGCTGCTGCATTGCTGATGTTTACAGGGCTTTTCTTTTTTTTCAAAAGTCAAACAAAGAAATATGCTATACCTGAGTTAACACAAATACAACCGGTATAATACTTCACGTTTATTTCATACAGAAAAATACCCGGGTAAGAATACCCGGGTGAGACCAACTACTGCATGTATGCTTAAAAACCACTGCGTGGCATGAGAAAACTAAAAATAGAAATACGTAATTGTTGAAGTTTGCGGCTGCTGGCCGGCAACAACAGTTTGCATGGTTGCGGATTTTGGCGTTCCACTGCTATGATACTGGTAAGTGTAATTCACTGTTTCTTCCAGGTTGCCATCTTTATCCTTATGCACTTCGGTTAACTGGTTGTTGGGCGATGCAGGCACCCACAGCAGGTGCAGAATATCTCTTGCAGCAAACAAAGGATTTGGCTTTGCATCAAATGTATAATCCACAGTTCCGCTTGATACAAACTCGCCGGGATTAAGAAAATCTGGAGTGAAAAATTGAGCTTTAGAAATATTACCTGAACCTGTATGCTGGAATGCAAACTTCATTACCGGATCACCGGCATCATCTGTAATGATCACGCTCTTTAACAACCCATTGTCGTAATCGTATGTTGTTGTAAGAAGATGTGTGCCATCCAATGATTCGAACGTTGATTTCAACAATACAGTTCCTTCGTATTCAGGAACAATGCGAACATCATCGTCGGAAACAATTGAACTGATCTTACCCTGTGCGTTATAACTTACCTGGTAGTTTACAAGACTGCCACTGGAAATAAGCCCGTTTTTTACAGCAGCACTTTTAATTGTGCCGTTTGCATTGTACGCAAAGGTAATTTCTTCATCGCCTGATGATACTGTTTTAAGAATACTGTTTTCATTTCCTTCTGACACAGGCTTTTTACAGGAAACCGTAAAGAGAGATGCACTGACAATAAAAGCAAGCAGCATGCCTGCTGATTTGAAGTTGAATTTCATAATAATGATAAGGTTTAATAAATGTGTGACAAAGATGATGATGCTAACGTTGCAGCACAACCGCATAAATATGTGAAATAAAAAAAGACCTGTTGTGCAGGTCTCAGGTGTTGGTTAGCGCTTGTAAATCTTCGGTGATTATGACGATGTAAAGATGTATCTGTTAGTGTGTTTCAGCAACCGCATGAACATGTGGTTTGCATTCCATTAACATTGCTGCTGTTAACCGACATTCAGTTACTGTTTTCTTATCCACTCCGTTGCTACTCTTACCTTTTTATCTTCCTTCAGCTGTTCATAATTATCACCTCCTTCTACTACAATATCCGGCTTTACACAGTCGAGTAATATTTTTCCTTTACCATCCTTGAGTACATCTACAGCAAGATTAAACCCTGCCTGTGGCATAATCATAAAGCCATCATTACCATTTGTAAGCCCCATACTTTCTTCGCCTATAAGTATTGACTTGCTTCTGAATGTAAGTGACGCTGCCGTGCATTCGCCGGCACTTGCAGTTGCTGGCCCTATCAGCACCGCCACTGGTAAATCAGGATAACGTAAATATGCTTTCAACTTTATGCGGAAGTAATCAGAAATAAGGCTGTCGTTTCGGAAGAACACTTTACTTTCATTTTGCTTCACTTCGTAAGTATACGTTTCACTTACAATACCTTCATTATAAATACTGCGAAGGCCGGCAACCATGGGGTACATATTTCCGCCCTGATTCAAACGCAGATCAATAATCAAACCTTTAGGTTTATTTTGCAGCATGCTCATAACAGAATCATTGATCCTGTTTGCAAGATTAACAACCGAAGCTGAATCCTGTGCAATTATTACCGGGATACGAATGAATGCAATGTCCGGCTCAAGCATGTATGCAATGATCTTTGGCCCCTTACGCAATTCAACATCAGTAACAGAATTGATCTTATGAACATTCCTGATAGTGCCTGTGCTCCGGAACATGGTATCTTTATAGTAAAAAGCACCATGTACATCACTCAGCGCATTGTACAACCTGGTGAACGCAAAACCTGCCTCTGCAACTGTTTTAACATTCGCCGTTTCTTCCTTTAATTCCTTCCTGAGTTTTGGCCAGTCAACTTTATCAGCATACAAAGCTTTTTGCTGCATAATATGTATCGTTGTATCAAGCAGAAACTGAACAGAGTCCTGCACCGTTACCAGTTGTGCCATTCCGGAAAACGGAGTAGCCAGTAAAAGAAAAAAAACAATACGCTTTAGCATATAATTGATTGTTTATTCAGTATTACAATACAGCAGGTTCTAATTTACTTTCTTTTACATCCACAAATGGTACTGCTCGCTTTACGAATCAGCCACAATTTGATATAACTGTTTCCAATAATTGTTTCTGCTGCTGCGTAAGCTATGCCTCCACCGATGACAAGAGGATGTAAAAGATGATAAGGTTCAATCTCTGTTTCATACAGAGATTTTGCCAAATGTAACCTGCTTCATCTTCATTTTCTGCCACATGAACATGTGAAAACAATCAGCTGTTGGGCAGGCGGTAATGCATCTGCACCAGTCCTGTATCAAACGACTTTGCTTCAACCAGCACTAATTGCTGCTGCGGATTATCTGCAGCAAACAAAGCAATACCGCTGCCCAGCAAAACAGGTATAACTGAAAGGTAGATCTCATCAACCAATCCTGCTTTCAACAACCGGTTCACGATGTATGCTCCGCCATCAATAAAAATAGTGCGCCCCTCCTGTTGTTTCAATTGCTGCACAAGCCCTTCAACTTCGCCTGTATAAAAACGGGTATGACCAACCTGCGGCATTTCGCTGCGTGTAATGATGTATGCTTCTTTATCCGCATGCGGAAACGGATAACCCATTGACAATACTTTATCGTATGTGCGTTTACCAAGCACCACTGTATCTACTTTTGTAATAAAATCAGCATATCCATAATCTTCTCCTTCCTTTTCCACTTTTGATAAAAATGAAAGATCATCACCTGTGCCGGCAATAAATCCATCAGCACTTGCGGCAATGTAAACAACAACTTTTCTGCTCATCTGTTGATTTTTATTGACTGTTATAATTTTTCACTGATGGTCTTCAACATCATTTTTGCATACCCATCATTTCCATCTATCTCCAATGCTTTCTTAAACCAATCAGCCGCTTCTTTGTATTTTTTCTGGTTGACAAACATTTGTCCAGTAGCGTTGCACAAAGATGCTTCTTTTGGAAACTCTTCTCTTCCCATTTCCAACACAGCAAAAGCCCGCTCTACCTGCTTCATAGTTTCAAACATATCGGAGAACATAATATACACCCAGGCGTTTGGTGTTTTATCCATGCCATGCGTCTTTAACAGCTGTTTATAATTTGAACGCACATATTCAAAACCCTTTTCTTCTGTTGCTTCCATCAGTGTTGTTTCAAAAAACTTAGCTGGTTTATCCGGTTGCTGCTGATACAATATCCGCAGAATACCATTTGATATATCTCGTGGATTTACACGGTTGTTAATGAGTACAACAATCACATACCCATCTTCCTGTACAATTTTCAGATCAGAAGAAAATCCTTTGCCGCCTCCATCATGACTGTAAATGTGTTTCCCAAATTCATTGGCATTATCAATCCATCCAAAACCATATTTACTTCCCCGACCACCCAT
>JAACZX010000457.1 GCA_009996555.1 Chitinophagaceae bacterium
GTTTCCGCAGGTTGCTGATGGCGGTGTTTAATGCTATACGATACATCCAGGTGCTGATCTTTGCGTCGCCACGGTAAGTTCCAAATGCTCTCCACAGCTGAATCACAATTTCCTGGTACAGGTCATCCTTGTCCGCATCGTTGCGGCCATAGAGATGGCATACTTTCCTGATGATGCCCTGGTGTTGTTGCACCAGTTGCAAAAAATCCTGTTCAGTTGTGTTGGTCATTCAACCAATTGGTTTGTGTAAATGTATATGTAGCAGAAATTTCGTTTAAGTTACAGGCAAATTTGTTTTTTTGTATATGAAGAAGAAAATGTACCTCCTGGCAAGCTGCAGCACCTGCCAGGCTATTATTAAAGAAACCGGCGCAGATAAAGCCGGGCTTTCGTTTCAGAATATCAGGGAAGAAAAGATTACCGCAAAGCAGCTGGATGAAATGAAAGAAATGGCCGGGAGTTACGAAGCGCTGTTCAGTAAGCGGGCATTGAAGTATAAAGAACTCGGATTGAAAGACAAGAATCTTACAGAAAACGATTTCAGAAATTATATATTGGAAGAAGATACTTTTTTAAAACGCCCGGTAACAATTCTTGGCAAGCAGATTTTTGTTGGTAACGATAAAAAAACAGTGGCTGCATTAAAAGAAGCACTCAAAAAGTAAACAGCAATTGATAAAAAGAGAGCCATCGTAAATCGATGGCTCTCTTTTATTTTTATACTTAGCTGATGATTCTAAGTTTGGCATAGTTCAGCATGATCTTCTTCTCGCCATTCAATTCAAACTTTACTGTAGCGATTGGATTATGTGTGCTGCCTTCCATTTTTATTACTTCGCCAAAACCAAATTTCTGATGTTCCACTTTGTTGCCCACTTCCAAAGCGTTGGTATCGCTTGCAACAAAGTCTGCAGCTGGTTTATGTTCTACTGTTTGTGGCCTTGCAGGAGGTGTGGCATACGATGGTTTTGCAGAATTTGTTTTTGGCGGCGCACCATATCGTTTTTCTGCTCTTGATGTATCATCATACTCGCTGCTTTTGTTACCAAAGCCGCCACGCATACGATCAAATGCAGAACCGCTGCCGAACGAAGAACCCGATGATTGGTTACGCAAACCACCACCGGCAAAACTTTTATCTACGTATTGTTCCGGCAATTCATCTAAGAAGCGGCTGGGTTCGTTTTGAACGATCTGCCCAAACTTGTAACGTGTGTTGGCATAAGTGATCCACAGTTTCTTTTTTGCACGGGTGATCACTACATAAAACAAACGACGTTCTTCTTCCAGCTCTTCTCTCGTATTAATGGAAAGCGCACTTGGGAACAGCTGTTCTTCTAAACCGGCTGCAAACACACATTCAAATTCCAAACCTTTTGCAGCATGGATAGTCATGAGTTTTACATTATCTGCATCGGGATCTTTATCATCTGCATCAGTTAACAGGGTGATCTGTTGCAGGTAAGCGCCCAATGTAACAGCACCGAGTTTCTTTTGTTCTTCTGTTTTTGCAGGAGCAGCATCGAAGCTTAATTCCTGTTGCGGTTTTTCGGGTTCATCAAACAGTTTTTCTTCTTCAATCATCACACCGTCATCATCAATTTGCTGACGGTTAGCTGTATCATCTACCCACTCTTTAATAGAGTTGAGTAACTCCTGTATGTTTTCGTAACGCTGTAAACCTTCGGTACTCTTATCGTTGAATAACTCTTTAACAATATTGGTTTGTTTACCCACATGCACCGCAACATCATAAGCATTGTTCTTTTGTAACATGCTGGCAAAGCTGCGGATCATGGTTACAAAATTATCAATGGCTTCAAGTGTACCGGCTTTAAAACCATATTCCTGTGCACGGGTAAGCACTTCCCACATGCTGATGTTTTGTTCGTTGGCAAACAGCACGCATTTATCAACCGTTGTTTTACCAATACCACGTGCAGGATAGTTGATAACACGTTTCAGTGCTTCTTCATCTCGTGGATTAACGATGAGGCGCAGATAAGCAATAAAATCTTTGATCTCTTTACGCTGGTAGAAACTGATACCGCCATAAATGATATATGGAATACCCATGCGGCGCAAACTTTCTTCAAAGGCACGACTTTGTGCATTTGTACGATAAAGGATGGCAAAATCTTTATTACGGTAATGGTTGCGGAGCTTTTGTTCCTGGATGGTATCAGCAACAAATTTACCTTCATCATTATCCGTCATGCTACGTACCAAACGCAGTTTTTCACCATCAGCATTATCAGTAAATAGTGTTTTCTCAATCTGCCCTTTGTTGTTGGCAATAACTTCGTTGGCAACGTTGAGGATGTTTTTTGTACTGCGGTAGTTTTGTTCCAGCTTTACCACCTTTACATTGTCATAGTCTTTCTGGAACTGTAAAATATTTTCGATGGTAGCACCACGGAAACTGTAAATACTTTGTGCATCGTCGCCCACCACACAAACATTTTCGTGCATGGCACCAAGCAGTTTAATGATCTCGTACTGAGCCGGGTTGGTATCCTGGTACTCATCGATCATAATGTATTTAAAACGACGCTGGTATTTGCTTAAACTTTCAGGAACTGTTTTGAGAAGTTCGTAAAACTTAATGAGCAGGTCATCAAAATCCATGGCACCGTTTTTAAAACAGCGCTTGGCATAACTATCGTAGATCTGTGCAATAGCCGGGCGGTTGGCACGCATATCTTCCTGTTGCAAATGCCAATCGTTTTTATATTCTTCTGCATTGACCAATGCGTTTTTTGCAGAAGAGATGCGGTTGTAAACAGTAGCCGGTTTATAGTGTTTATCATCCAGGTTCATTTCATTGATCACTGTTTTGATCACGCTCTTGGCATCATCTGTATCGTAAATGGTGAAGTTGGATGGATAGCCGATCTTAGTTGCTTCGCTTCTTAAAATGCGGGCAAACACACTATGGAAAGTGCCGATATATAAATTTCTTGCTTCGTGGTTGCCGAGGATGTGCTCCACACGTTCTTTCATTTCCTTGGCTGCTTTGTTGGTAAACGTAAGCGCCAATATATTAAATGCATCAACCCCTTTTGCCATTAAGTGAGCAATACGTGTAGTAAGCACTTTGGTTTTACCACTGCCTGCTCCGGCAACAATCATCAGCGGTCCTTCGATGGTGATCACCGCTTCTTTCTGCCGTTCGTTCAGTCCTTTTAAATAGTCAATCATAAATCGAAATAAGCCTGCAATTTACAGGAAGCAAACGGGAGATGGGTTGCTGTGGAGAAAGAAATTGCAGTTCTGCTGAATAGCAGCAGAAAGGATCAACCAAAAACAAAAGTCAGGTTCATGCTTCAGCATCTTCACACATAAATACATCAATGGCTGGCTTGCCCGCATACATGAGAAACATGTTACACGTATGCAGCAAATCCTGTGGTACGCCTGCTGTAAAATAATTTCCGCTGTACCAATACTGCATTAATTGCATGTCGGCATTGCTGTTATTTCGGCTTAGCAATAAAAATTGCATGCGTGCTAAAGCTGCATCTGAAAGATGGTTGAACACTCCGTTGCTGAGGAGATTTCTTGTAATGGCCATTACCTGCTTTTGCATATACTTTGATTTTAGGTGAATTACTATCACTAACGTAAAAAGAATGCCAAGGTTTTCTTATCAAATTGTTACGGGCTGGCAATGTGCATTGCCTGTGCATAATGGCCGGTTTTATGCTGTAAAACGGAGCTTGGAAATATCCATTTCATAACCAAACATTCATGCCGTTTTCCCTTGCCACCCCGCTTAAATGCCATACCTTTGCCGCCTTAAAAAAGGCAGGAGCAGCAGCTGTTTTAGCCTAACACATTGAATATGAATATTCGTAACATAGCAATCATTGCACACGTTGACCATGGAAAGACTACCCTGGTTGATAAAATTCTTCACGCTACCAAGGTTTTCCGTGAAAACCAGGAAACAGGCGAACTCATCATGGACAGCAACGACCTGGAACGGGAGCGTGGTATCACCATCTTCTCCAAGAATGCTGCTGTTACTTATAACGATGTAAAAATTAATGTAATTGATACGCCAGGCCACGCCGATTTTGGTGGTGAGGTTGAGCGTGTATTGAAAATGGCCGATGGTGTAATTCTGTTGGTGGATGCATTTGAAGGTCCGATGCCGCAAACACGTTTTGTATTACAGAAAGCATTGCAGTTAAACCTGAAGCCGATTGTTGTTATCAACAAAGTTGATAAACCAAACTGTCGTCCCGATGAAGTACACGATGCAGTGTTTGAATTATTCTTTAACCTCGATGCAACAGAAGAACAGCTTGACTTCCCTACATACTACGGTAGCGGTAAAAACGGCTGGTTCAACGATTCATTAACAGAGATCGACAATATCAATCCATTACTGGATGGTATTATTAAATATGTACCTGCACCAAAAGTAGCGGAAGGTCCGTTGCAGATGCAGATCACTTCACTCGACTATTCATCTTTCCTTGGTCGTATTGCGGTAGGTAAAGTAAGCCGTGGTTCCATTAAAGAAAACCAGCAGGTTGCTTTAATGCAGGCCGATGGTACAGTTCGTAAACTGAAAGTAAAAGAACTGTATGTGTTTGAAGGAATGGGTAAGAAAAAAGTAGCTGAAGTAATTGCCGGCGATCTTTGTGCTGTTGTTGGTGTTGAAGATTTTAATATTGGCGATACCATTGCTGATGCAGAAAATCCGGAAGCATTACCGGTTATCAGTGTAGATGAGCCAACAATGAACATGTTGTTCAGTGTAAACAACTCACCTTTCTTTGGTAAGGATGGTAAGTTTGTTACAAGCCGTCACCTGCGTGACCGCTTAATGAAAGAAACAGAAAAGAACCTTGCGTTGCGTGTAACAGATAGTGAAGATGGTGATAGTTTGGTGGTGTACGGTCGTGGTATTCTTCACCTCGGTATCTTAATTGAAACCATGCGTCGTGAAGGATATGAATTAACTGTTGGTCAGCCACAGGTAATTGTAAAAGAGATCAACGGTAAAAAACACGAACCTTATGAAACATTGGTAGTGGATGTGCCGCAGGAATTTGCAAGTAAAGTAATTGACCTCGTTACCCGCCGCAAAGGTGAAATGCTGGTAATGGAAACCAAAGGTGAAATGCAGCATCTGGAGTTTGATATTCCTTCTCGTGGTTTGATTGGTTTACGTACACAAATGCTTACTGCAACAACAGGTGAAGCTGTAATGGCACACCGTTTTAGCGAATACAAACCATGGAAAGGCGCTATCCCCGGCCGTAACAATGGTGTATTACTTTCGAAGTTCCAGGATAAAACAACCGGGTACTCAATCGATAAATTACAGGATCGTGGTACTTTCTTTGTTGATCCGGGTGAAGATGTGTATGCCGGCCAGATCATTGCAGAGCATATTAAACCAGGTGATCTTGTAGTAAACGCAACAGAAGGTAAAAAGTTAACCAACCACCGTGCAAGCGGTAGCGATGATGCAACACGTATTGCACCTAAAACGTTGCTGACGTTGGAAGAGTGTATGGAATACATTCAATTTGATGAGTGTATTGAAGTAACTCCAAACTTCATCCGTATGCGTAAAGTAATACTCGATGAAGAGGAGCGTAAGAAAGTGAGCAAGCAAATGAATGCGCAAATGGCGTAAATCATATCAGTAATAAATTGAAAACCTCCCGTCGGGAGGTTTTTTTGTTTACAGAGTCATACTGCCAATGTATAAAATACTATTTTTATAAACTATGCAGGATAGTTTGTTTCAGTTACTTTGCTGCCCTTACACTAAGCAGCCGTTACGTCTTCAGATACTATCAAAAAAACTAAAGCAATTTGCAAATTGCAAAATTGAAATAATTGAAGAAGCTATTTTATTTTCAGATGCAGGATTTATTTTTCCTGTGATAGGAGGTATTCCCAGAATGCTTCTGGAGTCGATTTATGATTATGAAGATTTTTTTTTAAAGCACTTGCCGGATTACCTGGTTTTAAAAGAACAACTCGAGCAAAAGCACGCTGATCTTCTAGGGTTTTGTAAGAAAAAAAATAAGAAAACAAAACAAAGCTTTTTTATAGAATGGGGCTTTTTTAAGCCCCATTCAAACGACAGATTGTGGCATGATCATATTGCAGATTTGTCCGGCAGATTTTTGCAGGAATCAGATTTACGGATTGATGATTTAAAAGGTAAATCTGTAATTGACGTTGGTTCAGGGCATGGAGTAACAACAGGTAAAATAGCAAACCTGAGTGAGCTGGTAATTGGGGTTGAGTTAAGCAGGGCTGTTGAAGAGGCTTATAAGCGCAATAATCAAACTAATGCACATTTCGTGCAAGGCGATCTTTTATTTCTTCCTTTTGCTGGAGAATCATTTGATCTGTTATATTCCAGTGGTGTACTGCACCACACCGCTGATACAAAAAAATCATTGTTTGCTGTAGAAAATCTGGTAAAGAAAGGCGGGAGAATTTGTATCTGGTTATACCACCCTCAGGATAATAAAATTCACAATGCCATGCTTTCAATTAGGAAAGTGACGGGTAAATTGCCGATTTTACTATCGTTTATTTTATTAATGGTTTTTGTTTTTCCGATCAGCTTCCTTGTAAAAAAGATCAAGCGGAAAAGAGAGCTGAATTACAGAGAGGAGATCATTGATATACTGGATATGTTTACGCCTGAGTTTCGTTTTGAAATTGCACATGATGAAGCAAAAAAATGGCTTGCTCTATTAAACTATTCCAATATAAAGGTGACAACAACGGACCAATTTGGATTTTCTATTATAGGGCGTAAGGCTAACGAATAAAGGGTTACCTGGCAGCTTATTTTATTTTTTGTTGAAGAAGTTTTTTCACAGATCTAAACCATTCTTCTTTTAGTACACTCAGCACAATACTGTCCCTTCTTCCTCCAGTTTCAATGGTCATATTGCTGCGGAGTATGCCTTCAACTGTACAGCCAATTGCTTCCATGGCATTGATAGATGGGGCGTTGTTTGCATCGGCTCTTAGCTCAACACGTTCCAACCCCCACTCTTCAAAAGCAAATTGAAATAAAAGAAATTTACAGTTGCGGTTTAATCCTGTACGTTGAAATGCTTTTCCATACCAGGTATAACCCAAATGTGTTGTTTTGTTGAACGATTGAATATCGTAAAAACGAGTGCTGCCTGCATATTGCTGTGTTGCTTTGTCGAACACAATAAACGGATATTCAATACCGGCCGCTTTATTTTGTAAGGTAGTGCTGATGTAATTCTTCATGCCTTCTTCACCTGCCGGACTGATGAGCGAATATTTCCACAGATCAGCTTCGTTTAATGCAAACAACAACAGGTTTTCATAATCATCTTCCGTTAACGGGCGCAGCAGTACACGGTCGTTTTCTAATACAATATGTTTATTGCTGATGTTTTCGATCATCCCTCAACACGTTTAATATCTGCACCCAGTTTACGTAAACGTTCATCAATGTATTGGTAACCTCTGTCGATTTGTTCAATGTTTTGAATAATGCTTTTTCCTTCGGCACTTAATGCAGCAATAAGCAGTGCCTGCCCGGCACGTATATCGGGGCTGCTCATGGTAATACCTCTCAGCTTTTGCTCACGTTCCAAACCAATTACCACAGCACGGTGCGGATCGCACAAAATAATTTGCGCACCCATGTCAATGAGTTTGTCTACAAAGAACAATCGGCTTTCGAACATTTTCTGGTGAATGAGTACACTGCCTTTTGCCTGGATGGCTGTAACCAAAACAATACTCAACAGATCGGGAGTAAAGCCCGGCCATGGATGATCGTAAATGGTTAATACGCCACCGTCAAAATAGCGGCTCACTTCATAGATTTCCTGTTCGGGAATATGAATATCATCGCCTTCAATATTTACAGTAATACCCAGCTGTCGAAACTTATCGGGGATAATGCCTAAGTGATCAACTGATGCGTTTTTGATGCGGATGTCACTTTGTGTCATTGCTGCTAAACCAATGAACGATCCTACTTCAATCATATCCGGTAAAATACGATGTGCAGTTCCTCCCAGATAATCTACACCTTCAATGGTTAAGAGATTGCTGCCAATGCCGCTGATCTTTGCACCCATGCGGTTAAGCATGGCACATAACTGTTGAATGTATGGTTCGCAAGCTGCATTGTAAATGGTTGTGGTACCATTGGCCATACTAGCTGCCATTACAATATTGGCCGTACCTGTTACCGATGGCTCATCGAGTAACATATTTACACCTTGCAGTTTATTGGTCGTAAGATGAAAAAAACCATCTTCTGCATGATAGTTAAATGCAGCACCTAGTTTTTCAAAACCAATTACGTGTGTATCTAATCTTCTGCGGCCAATTTTATCGCCACCGGGTTTTGGAATAAATGCTTTTTTGTAACGTGCAAGCATGGGCCCTGCAAGCATTACACTTCCACGAAGTCTTCCGCTTTTCTTTTTGAAACGTTCACTGTGTAAGTAATCAATGTCCACATCATCGGCCTGGAAAATGCAGGTGTCACGTTGTGGCCTCTCGATCTTTACATTCATTTCGCCAAGCAGTTCAATCAGCAGATTTACATCAACAATATCCGGTATGTTCGTGATGGTTACTTTTTCAGGCGTGAGTAAAACAGCGCTGATGATTTGCAGTGCTTCGTTCTTTGCACCTTGTGGTACAATTTCACCATGGAGTTTTTTGCCTCCTCTTACTTCAAATGCGTTCATATAAATAGTTATGTAATAAGTGTAGAATGATCAGGCAACAAAGTACAGAGAAATAAAAAAGGTTAACAAGAATTTCCCTTATTAACCTTTCAGTTTTTTACAGTTTAGATACACTTAATAACGCTTTTTAAATTTGCCGCCACCGCCGCCGCCTCTGTTATCACGGCCACCGCCGCCACCTCTGTTATCACGACCGCCGCCGCCACCACCACTGCGTTGTTGGAAATGTTTTTTGAACTTTCCGCCACCGCCACCACGGTTTTCCCTGAAATCATCACTTGGACGGTACTGGCGCACAAACGGACGATTATTGAACTCAAGCTCTCCTTTTGTAATAGCGCTCAGTTCTGATTGTATTGCATCGTCATGTACATTTTCTTTATGCCAGTTGTTATATGACAACTTCATGTAGTAAGCAATTGCATTGGCAAAACCCTGTTTCTTTTCAGGATTTTCTTCCTGCAAAGCCTTATTAATAACAACCTCAATATTTTTTCCAAGATGGTTATACCGGGGATACCGCTTCGGATAAGGTAAACGTTCAGGTTTTGCTTTCAGCGACTCCCTTGTGGGAATAGGATAGGGACTGTCAACATCCAGTTTAAAATCAGAAATTAAAAACAGGTGATCCCACAATTTATGCCGGAAATCTTCAACGTTTTTCAGGTGAGGGTTTAAAAAGCCCATCAGCTCAATGGCAACATGTGCCTGCTCCTGCCGCTTTTGACGGTCTTCAATTGTTATAATGTAATCAACCATTTTCTGAATATGTCTTCCATACTCACGAATGGTCAAATGGTTTCTTGTTGTGTTGTATTCCATAATACTTGATAATAGCAAATGTAAGCAAAGGGTTGATAAAAAAAGCTGCCCTTTTTAGGGGGCAGCTGGTTCCAGTGGTAAACTATGACTATCTAAAAACTTACTGTTTTACTATTTTCTCTGTTGCAATTTCACCACCATCGATGATCTGTAACAGATACATACCACTGTTGAGTGACCCGGTTTGTAACACATTGAAACCGGATGTTGTGCGGCCATTTGCCAATGCACGACCACTCATGTCAACAATACGCCAGTTATAAGAACCGTTGCTGTTGAGGGCAATTTCATTTTTACTGATAATATTTGTAACTACATCTACTTTTGACTGACCACCTACTTCACGAAGTGCCACTACGTTTGAGTAGTATTTTAATTGCGAAGCGGTAGTAACCAATAAGCGGTAGTAGATTGTTTTCTTTTCTGAAGGCACATGACTGTAACTTGTGCTGTTGCTGTTTACATCCTGCATGCTGCTGAAACCCATGCCGTTTGTTGATGATTCAATTACAATAGATTCAATTGGCTCATCGGCAATAATGTTCCAGTTTAATTCATGTTTGTTGTTATTTGCTTTTCCGTTCAGCTTCATGCTTTGTACAGGAAGTGTTGAAGGAAGAGCTGCACCACTCACAACATAATCGCCAAGCATACCATAGTTCGATACATTTGAGTTAGCTACGTTATTTAAACGCAGGTAATATGTACCGGCAGTAATAAAACTATCTACAGCAACACCAAGTGAATTTGGCGGATTGTAGCTGTTGATGGTATTTCCTTTCGAGTCAAGGATTGTGAGCTGCATATCAACATTTGGCTTTGTTGTTCCGCTTGTTGATGGATTCGCCGCAATCTGGAAACGTGTTGCAGAGGTAATATCAATCCGGAAAATATCAATATCGCTTGATGAATTAATTTCACTGCTTATATTAAAACCTGTAGCCGGTTGATTATTGGCGGTTATAGTTGTTGACATTGGCAATACAGTTGCAGTACGTGTGGTATTACCAACCAGATCTTCTTTAAAACCAAAACCGTTATCTGAACTGCCGAGAATTGCTAAGTCGTCTTGTAATTTACTGCAGCCTTGTGTGGAAGTACCTTTATGCCAAAGGGTTAATGTTTTACCATAGCTGTTACCCATAATTGGTGCCCAGCTTGTAGGCGAACCGTTTGTGCCGGTGCCTGGGTTGTATTCATAAACGAAGTTACAGTTTGCATCATATAAAGTCTGATGGTTTAAACCAAGCGTGTGGCCAGACTCATGTGAAGAAGCTTCTCCAATATTTTTTTCGTTATATCCCAGAAGATTTGCAAAAACAAACCCGGGGATTTCCATTCCCCAACGGAATGAATTAAGATAAGCTACACCGCCTGCACTACCGTACCAGCTGCTGTATGCTGTAACAATGATGCGTTGTCTTTTGTTAAGAGGAGCTGCAAAATAAACCGTTGAATCAGTAGTGATGTTCAGGTTAAAAGGACTGAAATCTTCTGCTACCTGGTAAAAGGCTGTAATAATTTTTGCTTCAGTAAGCCCCGAAGGGGTAGCATAAAAAGTTTGCCCACCATTCCAGTAAGGAGTACTTACTGTATGTCCGTCGAAATCAAGGAAAATAGTGGCTTGAGCAGTAGGGTTGCTGTTTAGTTTAGGCACCTGTGCATAAGCTGTTTGAGTTGCTGCTGTAAATAGAGCAACAATACTCAGGATGAGTGTACGTGTCATAGTATTGGATTTTATAAAGGAATAAATCTACCTGCTGGAACAAGTATTTTTTAATCGGCAATCATGTGTGAAACCTGTTTTCTGTTCCAGTTATAGGAACCGGTAACAGGATCTTTTTCCATCATCATCATATCACTGTGCTTTTGGCTTATCATGATACCACGATAAGTAATGCTTTGATCAGCTAATGTGATTTTTGAAATGGAAAGAATAAGACCAGGTCGGTCTGTTGACTGAATCGTAACAGTGGTAAGACCGGGTGCATCGCTTGTAATAGCAGATACTTCGCCTTTAAAACGGAAGCCATTTGTTACAACCAGATCAATTTTCTGATTCAGGCGGGCATTCATTACATCACTGATAAAATTTTGTGATGGCGCAAAACGTGAAGCAACAGCATTGAACATTGCCGGCTTACCATCATGCTTTTGACGACCTGATTGAAATTGTTGGGAGAAAGAAACAATAGATAGTGTACAAAATGCAAGTACAAAGACTAGCTTTTTCATAGAATACGTTTTTAGGATATTGGAATACTGGATTACGAAACAAATGTATAGGGAAGAATTAAATCATGCAATAGGTGTTTTTGTGTATTTAAAAAATAGACCCCGCTGGAAAGCGGGGTCGTTTACCCAAAATCCACATTGTAAAACCATCAATGTATCCTGACTCTTCCCTGTTGCGAAAGAATTATTTTTGAATTATAAACCATTAGTATACAAATGTTTATAATGTTGTTGTTTTTTGAAAGAACATGTAGTAAATAGCAATTACTGTTCCAAACTTTTACAGGGCCAAGATTATTTTTTTTGCTTTAAAAGTATTTCGAAAGATTAAGTGAAACTGCTTAAAAGTTCAACCGTATTTTCCGCAATTTCAACATCAAACAGTTAGCTATAACATCAACACAAATCAATTCTGACGATAAAAGTATAAACAAAAAATTTAATATCCTATCGTACTTTATATGAATAAATGCTTGGGAAATCAACGTTTTAAAATTCGCAATTTTCTATTCCTGTTGAACAAATTCACTGTGCTTCAATCTCATCGTTTCACACCTACCTTTGCAATTCTTTTATGGTGATTGCAATTAACACAAAAGCGTTGCTTCAGGGCAAATTAGAAGGTTATGGATATTATATACAGGAGATATTTTCCCGTATTGCAGCACAACATCCCAATCACCAATTTTATTTTTTATTTGACCGCCCATTTGCAGAAGAGTTTATTTATGCTTCAAACATTCATCCGGTTATTGTAAAACCTGAGGCAAGATTTCCGTTGGCCTGGAATGTTTGGTACAACTGGATGCTCCCCAGTGTGTTAAAAAAAATTAAGGCAGATGTTTTCGTGAGCCCCGATGGTTTTTGTTCACTCAGAACAAGTGTTCCGCAATGCCTTGTTGTACACGATCTGGCTTTTTTGCATTATCCTGGCTTCATTCATAAATCACATCTGCGTTTTTATAAAAAGAATACAGGAAGGTTTTTAAAGAAAGCAAAAGTAATTGCCACAGTTTCAGAATATTCCAAACTGGATATTGTTGCGCAATACAATATTGAGCCGCAAAAAATCCATGTCACGTTTAATGCGGCCAATGCTGTTTTTCAGCCACTTACATACGATGAGCGAGAAACAGTGAAAGCTAAATATTCCCATGGCTGTGAGTATTTTATTTATACAGGCTCCATTCATCCCCGAAAAAATCCCATCAACCTGCTAAAGGCATTTTCAAAATTCAAGAAGAGACAACGCAGCAATATGAAACTGCTGTTTGCAGGCAGGCTGGCATGGAAAACAGAAGAATTCACAAAACTTCTTTCCACTTTCAAGTTTAGGAATGATGTTGTGCTGACAGGTTATCTTGATCAGGAGGAGCTAAGCAAAGTAGTTGCATCGGCTTATGCGCTGATCTATCCTTCGTTTTTTGAAGGGTTTGGTGTGCCGCCACTGGAAGCGTTACAGTGCGGCGTTCCGGCAATTGTTTCAAATAACAGTGCATTGCCGGAAGTGGGAGGCGAAGCCTATTTGTATATTGATCCTGCAAATGCGGATGATATGGCTGATAAAATGATGCTCATCTATAAAGATGAAGCGTTGAGAGGCCGGCTGATAGAACGTGGGAAACTGCAGTTACAGAAATTCAGCTGGGATGCTGCTGCTGAAAAAATGTGGAACTGTATAGAGCTGGCTGCCAAAACTGAATAACCTACCTTTGCCGCACAATTTTTTATATGCATAAGAGTAATATAACCATTGATGTTTATTTAGATGAACAGAAAGTGCCCGAGCAGATCAAATGGAAAGCAAGTGACAGCAGTGCAGATATGGAGCAGGTTGCAAAAGCAATGATGCTTGCATTTTGGGATGGTGCTGATAAATCTGCTTTACGTATTGATTTGTGGACAAAAGATATGATGGTGGATGAAATGGCCGATTTTTATTACCAGTTATTGATGACAATGGCGGATACATTTAACCGTGCCACTAACCAGCCCGAAATAACTGCAGATATGAAAGCATTTGCAAAAGATTTCATGGAAAAATTCAGAAAAGAACAGCTTAAACAAAACCAGTAGTAATTATGAGCCTGGAACAAAATATTATGGCCCACATGAAAGAGGCCATGAAAGCAAAAGACGAAGCCGCTTTACGTGGTTTGCGTGCGATTAAAGCAGCAATTCTTCTTGCCAAAACATCAGGAGCAGGCAGTGAGGTAACTGCTGATGATGAAATAAAACTCCTGCAGAAACTGGTAAAGCAGCGCAAGGACTCATTAGAAATTTTTCAGCAGCAGAACAGGACTGATCTTGCACAAAAAGAAGAAGAAGAGATTGCCGTGATTGAAAAGTTTTTACCCAAGCAACTTGATGCAGAGGAACTGAAAACCATTATTGCAGGAATTATTGCAGAAACCGGTGCAGCATCACCTGCAGATATGGGCAAGGTAATGGGAGTTGCCAGCAAACAGCTTGCGGGCAAGGCCGATGGTAAAACCATTAGTGCTGTGGTAAAAGAGCTTTTAAGTAAATAAAATGATCATTGACATTATTGTATTGATTGCTGTTGCGCTTGCAATTATTAAAGGATTGCGCAGTGGCTTAATCGTTGCTGTGTTTTCTATTATTGCTTTTGTAATAGGTCTTGTGGCAGCGCTTAAACTAAGCACCGTTGTGGCCGCATGGCTGGCAGAATCAACAAGCATCAGTACACAATGGTTGCCCTTTATAGCTTTTGCAGCTGTGTTTTTTTTAACAGTGTTTGCAATAAGGGCAGTAGCAAAGCTCATTGAAAAAGCGGTTGATCTTGCCTGGTTGGGCTGGGCAAATAAACTAGGTGGTGTGGCAGGTTATGCAATATTGTACCTGCTGATTTTAAGTGTTTTGTTTTTTTATGCAGCACAAATGAAATTGTTTGCAGAAGAAACAATTGCTGAATCACGCACATACAGCTTTATTCAACCATTAGGTCCCACGGTAATTGATACTATAGGAGCTGTGGTACCAATATTCAGCAACATGTTTACACAGCTTGAAAACTTCTTTGAAAAGCTGGGTACGCAAATGAAGCCATAACATCGGCAACTTGTAACTGAATTACAATTTTTCACACAAATCAACTATTTTAGCAATTAACAACTGTTATTTGCTGCCAGTAATGAACTACGAAATTATACAGGAAGGAAAGTTTAAGTATATCGAAGCCGGCGAAGGTGAGCCGCTCATGCTGCTGCATGGGTTATTTGGCGCATTAAGTAACTTCAAAGATCTTATTGATTTTTTCAGCAAGCGAAACAAAGTGGTGGTTCCCATGCTGCCGTTGTTTGATCTTGATCTGCTGCATACAACTGTGGGCGGGCTGGAGAAATATGTACAGAAGTTTATTGAATTTAAAGGCTATGATAATATACATCTGCTGGGCAATTCATTGGGTGGCCATGTTGCATTGGTGCATGTATTAAAGCATCCGGAAAGAATCAAATCGCTTATTCTTACCGGCAGCTCCGGACTTTTTGAAAACGGCATGGGCGATTCATATCCCAAGCGTGGTGATTATGAATATATCCGTAAGAAAACGGAAGTAACATTTTATGATCCGGCAATGGCAACCAAAGAACTGGTGGATGAGGTTTATGATATTGTGAACCAGCGTTTAAAGGTGATCAAGGTAATTGCTTTGGCAAAGAGTGCTATTCGTAATAACCTTGGTGATGAGCTGAAAGAAATTAAAACCCCAACTTTATTGATATGGGGGAACAATGATACCATTACACCTCCGTTTGTAGGGAAAGAGTTTAATAAACTTATACCAAACTCAGAACTGCACTTCATTGACAAATGCGGTCATGCTCCAATGATGGAACGACCGGATGAGTTTAACGAAATATTAAACGGGTTTCTCACCAAGTTGAATACTCCGGTTCCCGTCTAACGAAGAAAGAACATGAAAATGACAGCCGCCGAGCTCATATCAAATCACATACCCACACTTCAAACCAGCAATACGGTTCGGCAGGCTTTGGATTGGATGCGTGATAACAGAACATCAGAACTTCCGGTTGTAAAAGATCAGCAATACATTGGGCTCATTTATGAAGATGATGTGGAAGATGAAGAGGAAACAGCCACAATTGAATCTTTTCTTCATAACGGATTACCTGTAAAGATCAATCCGTCTGATTTCTTTCTTGTGCCATTAAAGATCATGCACCAGCAAAAGCTGAGTATGTTACCAGTGGTGAAGGAAGATGGAGAATTGATGGGCGTAATTACAAGAGAAGATCTGCTGCAGGCAGCATCGCATTACAATGCAGCAACTGTCCCAGGTGGCATTATTATTCTGCAAATGCAGCCCAACAGTTTTTATATTTCCGAAATAGGTCGCATTGTTGAATCAAACAATGCAAAGATCATTCACCTTAATACGTGGAATGATGTATCAACAGGCGAATTGATGGTGGCCATTAAAGTAAATAAGAACGATATACAGGATATTCTCTCCTCGTTTGAACGCTACGAGTACAATGTGATCCAGTATTTTGGCGAAAACCTCACAGAAGAAGAGTTGCGTTTAAACTACGATCACCTCATGAACTATCTTAACATATAGTTTTTCGGGCAGCTCCCTTTTTCTGCTTATTTCATAGTACATTTAAAATTCTGTCTTTAACAGAAAACTATTATGCTGCCCAAACAGTTTCATACTATTTGCCTGCTTATACTCCTGCAGTTAATGATGGGGCATTTGTATGCGCAGCCTTCCGTTACACTTGAAAATGCAAAAGAAAAACTGCGGGGCATCATCAGGCAGTTTCCCGATTCAACAGAGTTTGTAGTACGGTCTGTTACTGTTGGCGGCTATAAAAAAACGAAGGAGTACATTATACTTCGTGAAGTTCCGTTTAAACAAGGCTCCAGAATTTTTACCGGGCAGTTGGAGGAAATGATCGAGCAGGGAAGAGTGAATGTATCAAACACTCAATTGTTTCTTGAGGTAATACCAAGCATACAATCGTGGGATGAACGCCACGTAGATATTCATTATGAAGTAAAGGAGCGCTGGTATCTTTTCCCTTTCCCGTATTTCAAATTGGTTGACCGCAATCTTAATCAATGGCTGGTGGAACAGGAGCGAAGCCTTGAGCGGGTGAATTACGGATTGAAGCTGAATTGGGACAATGTATCGGGCCGCAGAGATAAACTCAACTTTAATTTCATAAATGGGTACACCCGTGAGTATTCCATTTTTTATGAGCAGCCCTATGCGGATAAGAAACTGGAAAAAGGATTTCTTGCAAGTGTATATTTCAAGCAGTCGAGGCAAATGGTGTATGCAACAGACAGCAACAAACAGGTTTTCTTTCCGGTAAGCAACAATCAGATCAATGAATTTGTGCGAACAACATTCAGGGCAGAGGCGGGATACTCGATCAGGAAAGGAGTAAATCATCGCCACACATTTCGTTTGAGTTACGTAAACGAATCAATACCCGATACCATCAACAGGCTTATTGCTAACAATTCGCTCAAAGGATTTCTTCCCTATTTTAATGATAACAAAACAAGCCAGCAGTTTGGTGAGTTCACTTATACATACCAGTACTATAATGCAAACAACATTGTGTACCCCTGGAAGGGATTTATTTTCAGCGGTGCATTTACACAGCGTGGTTTGGGAATGAAAGGAATGAACCTCTGGCAATTTTCAGGA
>JAACZX010000063.1 GCA_009996555.1 Chitinophagaceae bacterium
AGCATAAAAAATATGTTTCAATGCTGCATCTTTTGTTTTGCTGTACACATACAGTTCAAAACAAAAAACCACTACCAGCAATCCATACATTGCATGCAGAATCACAAAAAAGAAACGTAAGGTAATCAGTGAAAGTAACATGAAGGTCAGTATCTCAATATAATTGAACCAGGATAAAAACTGGCCAACCTGTTTGCTCATGAACGGACGGCTGTGAATGATGGCTGCACGTTCAAATACTGCTACAGCCGCCATACTGATATACCAACCCGGCACTTTACCATACATGCCTGTTTTATAAAGAAAACCATGACCTATTACTCCGCCAGCAATGGTTGCAATACCGGTGAGTAAAAAGAAAATGCTGATCAATCGTTGCGGCATTGTGTGGATCAATCCTTTTACCCGCATATTTCTGAATAAGTAAAAGCAAACAGCAGCTATAAGAAGATTGGTAAGAACCGTAGATGGCTCCAGTACTTTGATGCCAAACAGCTGTGTGTAAGGCATATTTACAATATCGATGTCAGGCTCTAACATGCGGCGTGTTTTGTGGAAGCAACCCAAACCAATCTTCTCTAATTTACAAAATGGCTTTTGAAAAAGGAAACGGATCTTCAGAAAAAAAGATCGGAAGCGATTCTGTCTGCAAACAGCTTTCCTTCTCTTGTAAGAATAAGATGATTGTTACTGATGGTTAACAAGCCTGTTTCCTGAAAAGTACTTGCAGCTTGCAACAGTTGTTGCGATCGGGATTCGCCGAACTGGTTATTGATATAGGTGAGGCTGCATCCTTCCATTAAACGGAGGCTGGTCATAATATATTCGTTCAGCTGCTGATCAGGTGTGAGCAGTTCCTGCTCAAAAGGAATTCTGTTCTCCTTCAATGCTGCAATGTATTGCTGGTTATTGGCAATATTCCATTGCCTGCTGTTTCCGTTAAATGAATGAGCCGATGGACCAAGCCCGAGGTAATGTGTTCCCTTCCAGTAACTGCTGTTGTGTTTGCTGCGGTAACCGGGTTTTGCAAAGTTTGATATTTCATAGTGCTCAAAACCGGCTTCCTGCAAACGATCCATTAATAAAACAAACTGTCGGCTTTGCTGCTCTGCATCCACATCTTCTTTTTTATGCAGGCGTATCAGTTTATCCAGGGGTGTTTTTTCTTCAACCGTTAATGCATAACAGGAAATATGATGAATGTTCTGCTGCAAAACCCAATTGATGTTGTACAGCCATTTTTCATCAGTTAAACCGGGTGTGCCGTAAATAAGATCAACGGTAAACGATTCAAAGCCCGCAGCTCTTGCTTTGCTGATCACTTGTTTTGCTTCTTCAGCAGTGTGTGCCCTGTTCATCCATTGCAGGTCTTCTTCAAACAATGATTGTATGCCAATGCTCAAACGGTTAATGCCAAGTTGCAGCCAGCCAGTTAATTTTTCATCATGCACATCATCAGGATTAGCTTCCAGCGTTATTTCTGCAGTGGGTGAAATGGTAAAGTGCTGCTGCAATTGCTGAAGAATATGCTGCAGCTCGTTTATCTCCAACAGACTGGGAGTGCCGCCGCCAAAGTAAATGGTTTCAACTGTTTGTCCGTTGAGATAATTATTTTGCGACTGTAAAACGATTTCTTTCAATAAAGCTTCCGTAAAATCGTTTTTATAATGCAGGCTTGTACTGAAATGAAAATTGCAGTAATTACATGCCTGCCTGCAAAACGGAATATGAATATAAATACCTGCCATCCTCAAACTGAAAGCTTAATTTCGAAACTGCAAAACTAACTGTTCGTGCTTCAAATCCGTTCAGCATTTTATCATTCACTTTTTGTAGCAGCCTGTTGCTGGTTATTTGTGCTTCCGTTGCAGGCACAGGAAAAGTACCAGTTACAGTATCGGTTTGCTGACACGGTTGATGTTTCTTCCTCCCTTGGTTTGCAAAAGGAGTTTAGTGATAAAGTTGCATGCAGCCAGTACATTTTTGAACTGCCGAAGCTGTTGCAAAAGAAAGGGTATATCACTGCATCTGTAGATTCAGTAAAAATGGATTCTGCAAAAGCAGAAGTGTTACTTTTTTTAGGGCAAACATACAGGTGGGCTTTACTCAACACATCTGCCATACCGCAGGATCTGCTGGATGCAGTGGGTTACCGTGATAAAAATTTTAAACAGCAGCCGCTTGATTTTGCTGCAGTACAGGTGTTGCAAACACGCTTGCTTGATAAACTGGAGAACACCGGTTATCCTTTTGCAAATGTTTACCTTGATAGTATTGATCTGCAGCAGGATGCTGTATCGGCCATACTTAAAATAAATGAAGGACCGCTTTACAAGATCGACAGTATTCGTGTTTATGGCGATGTAAAGATCAGCAACAGGTTTTTGCAACGTTATCTTGAAATAAAAGAAGGAAGTGTTTACCAGAAAGAAAAGCTGCTGAACATCAGTCCACGCCTGCTGCAATTGCCATACATACTTGAAGAAAACAAATGGAACATGAGTTTTTTAGGCGCAGGTTCTATTGTAAACCTGTACCTGAAAGAACGGAAAAGCAGCCAGATCAATGGTATCATTGGGTTTCTTCCTGCAAATGATCAACTGGGCGGAAACAAACTGTTGGTTACCGGCGATTTTAATCTTAACCTGAAAAACGGATTTGGTTTAGGCGAAGCATTAAGTGTCGTGTTTCAGCAGATACAGGTTCAATCGCCCCGTTTGCAAATGGGGTACCAGCAACCTTTTTTATTTGGTTCTCCTTTTGGTATTGATCTTTCGTTTGACGGGTTTAAAAAAGACAGCAGTTTCCTGAACATAAATATGCAGTTTGGTGTGCAGTATGCCTTTGGTGGTAACAGGAGCGGTAAAATATTTTACCAGCAGTTTATTTCCAATCTTCTTAACGTTGATACAATTGCTATCCGCAACAGCAAACGGTTGCCCGACCAGGTTGATCAGACAACATCCAACATAGGACTGGAGTATGAATGGTTTACTACCGACTATCGTTTCAATCCAAGAAAAGGATTTGATATTAAGATCACCGGTTCGGCAGGTATCCGCCGCATAAGACCCAATAACAATATTGCACAGTTGAAAGATCCGGCCAATCCCGGTTTCGATTATCAATCCTTATACGATTCTGTTGGCCTGCGTGCCTATACGTTCAGGCTAAAACTAAATGCAGCAAAGTATTTTAAAACAGGAAAGCAAACTGCATTTAAAACTGCTTTCAACGGAGGCTTTATCCAAAGCCCCCGCATTTTCCGTAATGAGCTGTACCAGTTAGGTGGGTTTAAAATGTTACGTGGGTTTGATGAGGAAAGCATTTTCGCATCGGCGTATGCAGTGCTTACAGCAGAGTACCGCATACTCACCGGTTTGAACAGTTTTATTTATGCCTTTACCGATGGGGGATGGGTGCGCAACAACAGCCAGTTTGCCAACAGCAGTAATCTGTTTATCGGCTCTGGTCTTGGCCTTGCCTTTGAAACCAAAGCCGGGATTTTCAATGTTGCCTTTGCAGCAGGTAAACGAAATGATCTGCCAATGAATCTCCGGCAAAGTAAAATTCATTTCGGTTATGTGAATTTTTTCTGATGATTGATGTCTGCTTGTTTATTTTTGCACGCAACACATGCGTTTCTGTTTAATCTTACTTTTCACAACAATTTTATATACTGCCAAAGCGCAGGATACAACTGTTGCAAAACAGAAGGCAGATAGTGCATTGCAACAAGCTGCAGCAAAAGATACACTTCAACAGAAACAAACTACGCCGTTGATTTCATTTGATTCTGCTTACAGGCAGGTGCTTGCGAAAAGCAAACTCAACCTGTTTGCTGCTCCACAGTTTCAGATTGAAAAGGAAAAACAAGCAGAAGAAAAAGACTGGCTGTTTTATTATATACTGGGCATAGCACTGCTGTTTGGTTTGCTGCGCCTGAGTTACCTGCGTTACTTCAGCGATATGTTCAGGGTGTTCTTCCGCACATCATTAAGGGTAAACCAGATCAGGGAACAGCTGGTGCAATCGGGCTTGCAATCATTGTTGTTTAATTTGTTTTTTGCTGTTGCTGGGGGTACGTATGTTTATCTGCTCATCAGCTATTTCAATGTGTCGGTACAATTGCCGGAGCTGTTCATACCCATGATCACTACCGGTGTTATTGCATTGCTCTATCTTGGTAAATATCTTTTTCTGCAATTGAGTGGTTGGCTTTTTGGAATGAAAGGAGCTGCAGAAACCTATTCATTTATTGTGTTCCTGATCAATAAGATCATTGGTGTTATTTTACTTCCCTTCCTGTTTGTAATTGCATTTGCTGAACGCAACCTGGCTGGCATTGCCATTACTATTTCACTGGCAGTAATAACAGGGTTGTTTCTTTATCGCTTTTTACGGGCTTACGGGCCGGTACAGGCCGAAATAAAAGTGGGCAGATTTCATTTCTTCATCTTCTTTCTTGCCTTTGAGATTGCCCCTTTACTGGTCATCTACAAGCTCATACTTGGCTTTTTATAAAGAATTGTACTTACCTTTGCAGAAATTTTCCAAAGATAACGTATGGAAAAAAACGGTATGAAGCCCCAAAAAGAGAAAGCGATCAAAAACATCCTGATAACGCAGCCAAGGCCAGAATCCGACAAGTCGCCATACTATGAGCTCGCCAGGAAATACAATGTGGAGTTGTCTTTTCAACCCTTCATTCGTATAGAAGGAGTGCCTGCAAAAGATTTCAGAAAACAAAAGATTGATATTACAGCTTACTCGGCTGTTATTTTCACCAGCCGCAATGCCATTGATCATTTCTTCCGCACATGCGAGGAAATGAGAATAGCCGTATCGCAGGAAACAAAATATTTCTGCATAACCGAAGCGGTGGCGCTTTATCTGCAGAAATTTATTTTGTACAGGAAACGAAAGGTCTTTTATGGGGCCGATGGAACCAACAAAAGTCTCTTTGATGTGGTGAATAAACACAAGAGCAATGAAAAGTTCCTGTACCCATGTACCGAAAACCTCGATAATGAGATCACCGGTTGGCTTCGTAACCATAACTGTGAATTCGCAACCCCCATTCTTTATAAAACCGTAAGCAATGATGTGAAAGACCTGATCACTACAGGTGAATTTGACATCATTTGTTTTTTTACGCCAAGTGGTGTAAAAAGTCTGCTGGAAAATTTGCCCAAGTACAAACAGAACGGAACATATATTGGTGCTTTTGGTGCCAATACATTTAAAGCTGTTGAAGAGGCAGGATTAAAATTGCAGATCAAAGCACCAGATCCACAGGCGCCAAGTATGGTTTCTGCATTGGATAAATTTCTTGCGCAAATTTCAAAGTAAGTTCTCCTGCACATTGTGTGGTAAACAAAGTAGGTTTGCAGTTGTTTTCAACAGCAGTAACTTTTTATGCAACACACAAACCGTCTCATCAACGAAAGCAGTCCTTATCTTTTACAGCATGCACACAATCCTGTAGATTGGTATCCATGGGGAGAGGAAGCGCTGAAAAAAGCTGTGGAAGAAGACAAACCTGTATTGGTAAGTATTGGTTATTCTTCCTGCCATTGGTGCCATGTAATGGAGCGTGAAAGTTTTGAAGATGAAGCCACGGCTGCTATCATGAACAGCCATTTCATCAATATAAAAATTGACAGGGAAGAGCGTCCCGATCTTGATCATATTTACATGGATGCTGTGCAGTCTATGAGCGGAAGTGGAGGATGGCCGTTGAATGTTTTCTTAACTCCCCATCTCAAACCTTTTTATGGCGGCACATATTTTCCTCCGGTAAGGGCTTATAACCGTAGTTCGTGGAAAGAGGTGTTGTATGGTATTGCCAATGCATTTAAAGAAAGACGAGAGGAGATAGAGCAACAGGCAGCAGAACTGGTGCATCACCTGCAAAATGCCAATTCATTCGGCACACAAAAAGTAGTGAAGTTTGATCTTCCGGCTGACGAGTTGTTTCCTTTAAAACAAAGAGAGCTGCTGTTTGATGCGGTGATGAAAACGGCAGATAAAACATGGGGCGGTTTTGGCGGCGCACCAAAATTTCCTCAATCCTTCACCATTGCATTTCTGTTACAGCATTATCATTTTACAGGTAATAAGGAAGCATTGGAACAGGCATGTCTCAGTCTTGATAAAATGATTGAAGGTGGAATTTATGATCAGGTGGGAGGAGGTTTTGCAAGATATAGTACCGACACGGAATGGCTGGCACCACATTTTGAAAAAATGCTGTACGACAATGCATTGCTGGTGATGGTGATGAGCGATGCCTGGCAGTTAACGAAACGGCCACAATACCACCGGGCAATAGAGGAAACATTGGTATTTATTGAGCGGGAAATGACATCGGCAGAAAACGGCTTTTATTCTGCACTGGATGCCGATAGCGAAGGAGTTGAAGGAAAGTATTACACCTGGAAAAAGAAGGAAGTTGATGAACTGCTTCAGGATGATGCTGAGTTGTTTTGCCGGTTTTACGATATTACTGAAGAGGGAAATTGGGAAGAAGTAAATATTCCCCGGGTAACGCAAAAGGCAGAGCTGTTTTGCAAAGAAAACGGATTGAAGCAAACCGAATTTGAAGAACAGATGAAAACATGCCTGGCGATACTGTTAACGTCAAGGGAGCAACGCATTAAACCATTGCTGGACGATAAGATCATTTTAAGCTGGAATGCCTTGATGAATTGCGCCTACAGCAGTGCTTTTGCGGCAACAGGCAAAGAGGAGTATCGCAGCAAAGCCATCAGCAATATGCAGTTTTTGCTGAGCGTTTTCCGCAAGGATGACGAATGGCTGCATGTATATAAAAACGGGCAGGCAAAGTTCCCGGCTTTTCTTGATGATTATGCGTACCTCATAAAAGCATTATTACAGTTGCAGGAAATAACATCTGAGCCTGCTTATCTTTTGCAGGCTGCTGAGTTGATGGAATTGGCCATTCAGAACTTTTCGGAAGATGAAACCGGGTTCTTTTTCTTTACAGCAGCAGGGCAGGCAGATGTGGTAGTAAGGAAAAAAGAAGTGTATGATGGTGCCGTTCCTTCGGGTAATGCAGTAATGGCAGTAAACCTGTTTCATTTGGCCACTCTTTTAAACCGGCAGGAATGGAAGGAGCAGAGCACAAAAATGTTGTTGGGTTTGCAGGATGTGGTGGTACGTTACCCCGGTTCATTTGGCGTTTGGGCTGGGTTTTTAATGAACCGGATACAAGGTTTCAGGGAGCTTGCAATTGTGGGACCGGCCTACCGGGAAAAAAGAGACAGCGTTTTGAGCTGGTACAGGCCAAATGTAATTCTGCAGTCTTCCGCAAAAAGTGAGCGTACTTTCCCGCTATTATTCAACAGAGACTCTCCCACAGGCGATACATTTTTTTACTTATGCCGTGAGTATGCCTGCGAGCAACCAACCGCTGAAACTCAGGAAATACGGGATGTTTTAGCTTCTGTATCAGCTTAAAACAATAAAAAAATCAATTCCCCGTTATCGTTTTTGAGCTGTAAAACATTTTGAATAATTGAAAATTAATTATTAGCATTGCGATGAATTTTGAGGTGAATCCTGAAAAGGACTACTTAAATTTGTCCAATACCTTAATCAAGAAAATTAAATTCTTAACAAATGAAGAACCAACTGTTTAGTTGCCTAACAATCGCCGCCTTATCCGTACTGGCTGTTAGCTGTGGGAAATCGAAATCTTCTTCTAAGTCAGCAAACAACGGACAACTTGTTGGTGCCGCTTACAACGCTAAGCAAAATAACAACACACATTTGGGCATGGTGATGATTCCACAGGGTACTTTCCACATGGGACCCAGCGATGAGGATATCAACTATGCATATACGGCACGTAACCGCCAGGTGTCCATCAGCGGCTTCTGGATGGATGCAACTGAAATTACCAACAGCGAATACAAGCAGTTTGTGTTTTATGTAAGGGATTCCATTGCGGCTACTATCCTCAACTACATCGACCCTAAAACAAATGCTATTGACTGGAAAAAAGCAAACGGCATCTGGAAAGAGAAGAATGTATATGAGAAGCTCGGCCAGATGATGATGGCTCCGGACGACCGCATTTTCGGTAAAATGGAGATCGATCCTGATAAACTTATCTACAAAGAAGAATATGTGGATTACAAAGCTGCGGCATACCGCAAGCCAAATGAACCACGTTCAAAATTCATCATCCGTAACCCCGTTAAAGTATACCCTGATACATTGGTATGGGTGCGTGATTTCTCTTACAGCTATAACGAGCCAATGAGCCAGCGTTATTTTGCTCACCCGGCTTTTGCTAACTATCCTGTAGTTGGTACTACCTGGAAACAGGCAAATGCATTCTGTAACTGGCGCACACGTCACCTCAACGATTATAACGATACCAAAGGTTATGCTACAGAATCAAGCTACCGCTTACCTTCTGAAGCAGAATGGGAATATGCAGCCCGTGGCGGACGTTCACAATCGATGTTCCCTTGGGGTAACTATTATCTCCGCAACCGTAAAGGATGTTTAATGGCCAACTTTAAACCCGGCCGTGGTAACTATCCTGAAGACGGTGGTTTCTATACTGTGCGTGCCGATGCATACTGGCCAAACGACTTTGGTTTGTATAACATGGCTGGTAACGTGGCAGAGTGGACAGGCTCTCTTTATTATGAAGGCGCTTACAACTTTGCACATGACATGAACCCAGATATCCGTTACAATGCAAAGGACAGCGATCCTCCACGCATGAAGCGTAAAGTGGTTCGTGGTGGTAGCTGGCAGAGTGTAGGTTACTTCCTGCAAACAAGTACCCGCAACTATGAGTACCAGGATACAGCTAAATCATACATCGGTTTCCGTTGTGTGATCAACCTGCCGCCTATGATGCGCAAACGTTAATCAACAAAGCAAAATTTCAAACCCTAATATTTACCATTTAGTCCAAAAACCTACGTTTTTTGAGCTGATCACAAACCATCATTGATTTACCTTTTTTAAAACCAACTTTTATGGCAGTCTCTAAATCAACCGAAAAAATCACAAACATCATCGTATCCGCAGGTGCAGCAGTAGTAATCTTCGGTGCCTGGGCAAAGATCCTTCACCTTTCTTTTGCAGACATGATGCTTACCGTAGGTCTGTTGACCGAAGCGGGCATCTTCGTAGTATATGCTTACCTGGCTACACAAGGTTACGGTTTGCATGATGATGGGCATAAAGCAGCAGGTCCTGCAGGAACTCCGGCTTTAGCATCTTTAGATAAAATGTTACACGAAGCAGATATTACTCCATCAAACCTCCGCAGCCTTGGTGAGAATTTCCAAAAGCTCAACTCAACTGTAGG
>JAACZX010000064.1 GCA_009996555.1 Chitinophagaceae bacterium
AGCCATGCATTATTCAACCGACCGGTTTTTGCAGCTGCTAACAGCATTACCGGTAAACCAACTATAAACACGGTGACCAAACCGGTAAAAGCAAACAAACCTCCTGCCTGGTGTAATTGGGCCGGTTTGTATCCCAGTTTACGTACTTGTTGTGGAGTGTATGCAAGGGAACTGACAGCTCCGGCTGGAAGAAAAACGCTGATGAAATTTCTGGTAAGAAATAAAAGCGCAGCGTGTGCCCAACTCAGCTGCAAACGAAATGCTGCAAAACTTTTTTTATAAATACCTGATTGAAAAAAAACATACACGAACGTTATACAACCGGCAACCATCATCCAAAGTGGGTTAGCTGTTGTAAGGTGCGGCACAATATCTGCCAGTTCTTTTTGTTCCGCTTTAAAAAAGAGAACTGCAAAAAGAACACACAGTAATGCCAGTATCACTTTCCGGTTTTTTAGCAAAGTCCCGGAAATAATTGAAACGGTTTTATGGATAACAGTTGCTGGTTTCATTGTATAACGTTTATGAATTACACAGTCCTGCATTGTTGCGCAGGACTGTGTAATGAGTTATTCAGTATTACTCCTGTTTTTTGTTTTCTTTGTATCGTTTGTCGGGTGTGCCGTCTTTTTTTGTGTGCTGCACAACTGCATGGCCTTTCATGTTATTGCTTGCTTTGTTATGCATAACTACAGCTTCGCCGTTTTTCTTAACGGGAGTGGGTGTGTTTTTTGCAACGGCCGGAGGAGTGGTAGCTGGTTTTTTTTCTTCTTTCTTCATGGTTGTGGCAACTACAGGTTTCTGTGTGGCAACCACGGGTGTTTGTTTTTTAACAGTGGACATTTTACCAGTCTGCATTTTTGAATCCTTTGTTTTTGAAGAACTGGTTGTTGTTTGTGCAACAGCAGCTGCACTGAAGCCCATAAGGGCAATTGCTGCAATAATTAACTTTTTCATTTTTTTTGATTTTTTAGTTGAACATATATGATTGATAAAATTTTCCTTCGTTTTCAGTAGTAAATACCGGCAGGCTGAATTTGATTTCTGATGTTTCGAGCCAAACATCATAGAGATAACCTGTAATACGCCATTCGTTTCTTGCATCATCTCCTTTTGTACTTCGTTTTGAAAAAAGAATTACGCCTGTACATGATCCCGTTATTCCATCAGTTACAATACTTCCTTCTACTGCCATTACAAGACCTGCTGGCGAAAGCTCATTCATTTGCACCGGACATGCACGATCCATGCGGGCATCAATTACAACCCAGTCTGCGTAACCTGTTAATCCATCCATGCTGTCTGGTTTGGCTGATCCATTAATGTATGATCTGCATCCTTTCATCCGGAGAATACCATTTTCAAAATCGATCATCACCTCCAGCAAGGGCAAGTGTTCCTGGAACAGAATACCTGCTTTTTTCCACCCGGCAGTTTCTGATGCTGCCGCCGGAACGGTACATTCATACGAATAAAGTGTAGAAGACTGATTCATATTTTCTGTATTTGTTGATATAAACCTACAATCATGTTTGTGCTTTCATTCCTGCAAATAGTCCAGCAGGCAAAACCTGTCGGTGAATACAACCAATGTGCAGGTTAGCGTTTTACTAAGTGTGTTTATAGCAATAAAAAGGCAGCCTTTCAGCTGCCTGATCTTGGGTAAACGAACAAGGACTAAGAAGTGGCTGTTATTGCAGCAACATGTCCTGTTCTATTTAAAACACCCCACTGCTGGCCCTCTCCTTTCAGTGCTTTTTTAATTGCTCTGAAAAGAATAATATACATCAGCTGACGGTAAACCAGCCGTTGCGGAATAAGCCACAATAATTTGATTGGTTTTTCTTTTTCAAATGCAAACGCAATTACGCTTATCAGTATATCAATGAACATAAACAGCAGGTAATATGTTCCGATCTTGTTCAGGCTTGTTGCATCGTGCCGGTTCCAGATAAGACTTGCCACTAACATCAGGTCAGCTAACGGAGCAAGAACAGGCAGTAATATCTGGAACAGCAGAATATTGGGTAAAGCCACCAAACCCAATCCTTTGTATTTAGGATTGAAACAGGCGTCTTTGTTTTTCCAGAAGGCCTGCATAATGCCGTAACTCCAGCGGAAGCGTTGCTTCATAAATTGCTGTAATGTTTCAGGTGCTTCGGTTACAGCAATGGCTTTTGTACAATTAACTACCTTGTATCCTTTTCGCAGGATACGGATGGTAAGATCGCAATCCTCGGCCAGCGTATCTGTTGTAAAACCACCCGCCTGTTCAATTGCATCCTTCCTGAAAGCACCAATCGCTCCCGGCACAACGGTAATGCCGTTCACAAGATCAAGCGCCCTGCGATCGAAATTTTGTGCGGTGGTATATTCAATACTTTGCCATTTGGTGAGCATGGTGTTTTCATTGCCAACTTTTACATTTCCTGCAACGGCCCCGATTGTTTCTTTGCCGCTGTTTTTCTGCGAAACGAATGCATCCATCAAATGCATCAGGGCATCTGTTTTTAATTGCGTATCGGCATCAATACAAACCACATATTCATGTTCGGCATGGCGGATACCTTCATTTAATGCAGATGCTTTTCCGCCGTTTTGTTTTGAAATGATCATCACTTTATCGTTATGCTGAAATGCATCTTTCACTCTTTGCAGGGTGTTGTCTTTTGATCCATCATCAACAAATACGATATTGAAATACGGATAATCCTGGAGCAGCAGATTCTCAATTGTGCGGGTTGCATTCACCTCTTCATTGTAAGCAGGAACAATAATACTTACCGGTGGAAAAGCATTTTTGCCGGTAGTAAACAGCATACTTTTTTCCTGTTTCTTTTTCAGTAGTGCCATTACGCCCATCGCTGCAATTTTTACGATTCCAAGGATAATCGCCAGCCAAAAAGATACAGTAAGGATGCGTTGCAGCCAGTAACCTGCTCCGGCTACGTTGTAATCAATTTGCGTTAAACTGCTTTGCACAGGCGGCATTAATTTATCCTTATCCGTATGTAATAACGATGCAATTGTTGTAAAAGCAATACCACGGGTTTTAAAGTAATGAATGATGCGGGGCAATGCATCAACCGTTGCCTGCCTGTTGCCACCTGCATCGTGCAGGAGAATAATGCCTTTCTGCGGATTCGCTTCGTACTGCCGAATAACCCTGTTGTAAATACTGTCGGCAGTAATATGTTCTTCCCAGTCATTTGGATCAATACTTTCGCCAACGGAATAATAGCTTCTTTGTTTACTCTCTGCAATTGGTTTCAGTTCTACTTCTTTTGTAGGTTCAGCATCTGCATTAAAGGGCGGACGGAACAGCACTGTACTTCTTCCCGTAACAGCTTCAATTAACAAACGAGTTGCTTCCATTTCTGCCACAGCCCTGTTAGTGGTTACTTCCGCAATATTGGGATGAGTAAATGTATGATTGCCTATTTCATACCCATCAGCTGCAATTTGTTTTAATAACGGCAGGTTATTTTCTGCCTGCAGGCCCACAACGAAAAATGCCGCAGGTACTTTTTCCTTTTTAAGTATGCGAAGTATCTGTGTTGTGTACAATGGGTCAGGCCCATCATCAAATGTGAGCAATACCTGCTTATGAACAGTGCCATATTTTTTAATGACATAACGGGTTGGAAGTTGCAGGTAGTTCTGCTCTGCAATAATGCCTTCTGTACTGTCGGCCTCCAGTTTAATTCGGCCTGGTTCCGGTGTTGCTACTACGTTCAGCACTTCACCATCGCCTAAATAATCGGGATGTTCAGTACTTGTATTCACAAAAGCAAGTTGCTTCAGATCAAAAGGCTGTTGTTTCAGGGATATATCGCTGAGGTTACGCCCATAAAAAGTCCATAAACGTTCATCTTCGCTTCCCAGGCGCCACAATGCAGTTCCAGCAGTTCCATATTCATCTGCAAAGCGCAGCGTATTAAAATTAGTGGCAGCATCATTAAAACAAACTTTGTGACGAATGCCTGCTGCATCGGTATACACATACTCATTACTGTATGTATCGTTATTGAAATCAATGTAAGCCTGGTATTGTTTTGCAGTTGCAAGCGCCTGCTGATATGTTATTGTTGCAGCTTCACTTTGCTGCGGCCAGTCGTAACCATAACCCGCAATACCAAGAATAATTTTTTGCGATGATACTGCTGCTGCTGTCTGGTCGAGCATTTTTTCAATCCAACGCTGACTGCTTATTGCTCCCGGTACACTGCTGCTGTAGTGTTCATCGTAAGCCATCAGAACAATGTAGTCATTGTATTTCGATAGTTCTGAAATATTGAAGTCAGCATTATCCGGCATAATATCCTGGGTTACCAGTAAGCCTTCTTTATGCATTCTGCTGTACAATTCTTTCTGAAAGGAGATGGCTGCATCATCTGATGTTTCTTTGTATTCTTCAAAATCAATATTCACACCCTGCAAATGATACAATTTATTGTAATGGATAATATCTGTAATGAGGCGTTCTCTTTTTTTTCTGTTTGTAAGAATTCTGTGCAGGAGTTCTCCATCAAATGCCCCCTCGCCTTTCAGATCGTTGGTATTGTTGATGAGCGGAATGATTTTGACATGCGTTTTCTGCATAAGCTTTAACGCAGTAAAATCAATGGAAGGACGAAGCGTGTCGGCAACAGGATCAATAAAGAACCATTCCGGGAACAGCACATTCAGGCTGTTTATATTTTTTTGCAGTGAGTAGAATGATTGTGGATCCCAATCGACATAAAACGCAGCCCTGATGTTTTGCACAGCAGGCGCTGCAGGTTCATGTATGAGTTGTTCGTTATATTGTTTGGCTTTCAGAAAAGCATCGAAACCTTTGTACTTCTGCATTTCTTTTGCATTTAAACCCGGGGGAACTACAGGGCTTTTCAATGTATGCAAAACCTGGCTGTTGTTAAGATCGGGCAACAAAGGTTTTGTTTGCCAAACAAATGAAATGATCAATGCGGATATCATCAACAGAACAAGAACGATAGCTCCACGTGAGGTCCACAGAAACATGTTCCACCTGAATGTTGATTTTGTTTCGAATACCTGTTTTGAGTTGTTCATAAACAATGTTTTTTACGCTGCATTGATATGTGTTTTTGCCTGTGTTATAAGGTCACGCAGCACATCGGTTTGCATTTGCTGCATCTCCAATAAACTTTCTTGCTGATGGATAATGAGGTGATCGATCTTTTCATGCAGCATCCGTATCTCCAGTTCGCTTTTCAGGTTAACCATGTAATCGTTTTTTGCACGGTCACGGTCTTTTTCTTCCTGGCGGTTTTGGCTCATCATAATCACCGGTGCCTGTATGGCTGCAAGACAAGAGAGAATTAAGTTGAGAAGAATAAAGGGATAGGGATCAAATCCGTTGTTGTGAAGTGTAACAGCATTCCATATCATCCAGCAGAAAAGAAACAGACCAAAAGTTCCGATGAATTTCCAGCTGCCTCCAAAACCTGCAATACGGTCGGCCCAGCGTTGTCCTCGTGTAACAGGATTTTTTATTTCACTTGCTTCATCAGCAATCAGGTGATTTTGGTTGATATTATCCAGCACCGTATGTTCCAATTCTGTTAAAGTGCCTACTTCCATTGATAAAAGGTTCTGAATATAGAGTTGCCTGTAGTAATTCAACTCTGAAGCAGACATGAAATGATCTTCACTAAAACCGGGGTGATCTTTTTGAATTTCTTTTAATACGCCATTCCGGACAGACCTGCCCGGCACACGATCTTCAACAGGAAACAGTTTGCCTGAAATATCACTTGTAAAATTCTCCATGGGCTGGTTTTGCCAGCAAAGCTATTGCCGGCCAAAGAACAGCTGGGTTCTTAATCGTTGAACAGGCAGAAACTGTCGGTCAGCTGTTGCCTATGGTATCGTAGTAATCCTGTGCTTCTGCAATAGAATATGTGCAGATAGTTTGAAGTGCAGTAAAGGTTTCCATAAATTCCTGTTCATTCAGCACACTGTTCTCCAGTTTGCTAAGCAAGGGTTCAAGTAATGCATCAAGCCCCATAGCAGATATGGTTGTTTTCATATTGTGTGCTGTTTGCTTCATTTCTGTTGAATTGCCCTGTATATAATATTGCTGAAGCTGCATCAGTTGGTTGGGCAGTAATGACAGAAATTGTTCTGTGATCTTTTTTTCATAGGCCGTATTACCCATTCCCACTTCCTTCATGTAAGAAAGATTGATGTAGTGATAGTGTTCTGTTTTAGCAGTATGATCGTTTACAACATGTAAATGATCATTATCTTTTACAGGAATAAATTTGTTTATCAGCTGAAAGAGTAATTCCTCACGAATAGGTTTTGAAATATATTCATTCATGCCATGTTGCAGGCATTTTTCTCGTTCGCCCGTCATTGCATGAGCGGTCATAGCAATAACAGGTATCTGAAGCTTTAACGTGTTTCTTATTTCATAGGTTGCAGTATAACCGTCCATCTCCGGCATTTGTATATCCATCAATACAAGATCATACTTCTTTTTCTTTAACAACTCAATTACTTCCCTGCCGTTGGTTGCTACATCGTACAATAATTTTTTATGGTCGAACAAATAACGTAGAAGCAGTTGGTTTATGGCATTATCTTCTGCAACCAACAGCCGCACATGATCCCACTCAACGGGTGATATAAGATTGTCTTTTTCCGCCGTTGTAACAAACCGGTTGTCTGTAACAACTTCATAAGGCAATTCAACTGTAAAAATGCTGCCTTCGCCTGGCTGGCTGTTTACAGTAATAACTCCCCGTTGTAATTCCACCAGGTCTTTTACAATGGCTAATCCCAGGCCGGTACCGCCATATTTACGGGTTACAGATTCCTCTGCCTGTTTAAACCGCTCAAAAACTGTTTTTAATTTTTCTTCATCAATGCCAATACCTGTGTCTTTTACCTGAATAATAAGCCTGACAGTATTCTTGTTTAGTTCTTTATTGTTTACAGTAACAGTAACAGTTCCTTTTTCTGTAAACTTTACAGCGTTTCCCACTAAATTGACCAGTATCTGGGTAAGCCTTGTTGCATCACCATTCAGAATGTCGGGTAGTTGTTCATCAATCATCACCTGCAAGTGCAATTTTTTTTCGTCAAGTTTAGGTTTAAACATTGCTTCAACCGAGTGTATGATCAGGCGCAGGCTGAAGGGTGCAGTTTCAATGCGCATCATGCCCGCTTCAATCCTTGACAGATCAAGAATGTCGTTCACTACTTTCAGCAGGCTTTCACCTGAATGCTGAATTGTTTCCACATACCCTGCTGCTTCTTTATCAAGTTCTTTTCGTTGTAAAAGATTGGTAAATCCCAAAACAGCATTCAACGGCGTTCTTATTTCATGGCTCATATTGGCAAGGAAATTTTCTTTAACAGCTGCTGCATCTCTTGCCTTTTTTTCCGAGAGGTTCAGCCGTTGAATCAAAAGTTGTTGCTGTTGTACTTTGTAAGTAATGTAAGTGAAAATAAACAGCGCTGCAGTTACAGCAATTAATGCAATGATAATGCCGAGCGTTTTTGCTTTGCGGCTGTTGCTGTCGGCCTGTAAGATGTATGCAGTGATGGCTTGCTGATGTAAGCCGTCAATTTGTGTACACACATTCTTGATTGAGTCTGTTATGGACCTGCTATCCTGGCGGCTGATCATTTTTTCTGCTGCCTGTTTACCCTGCAAGCGGAATGTATCGAGTAATGCCCGGTGAAAGCGGATCCTTGCATCAACAAGCCCGTTCAATTTGTATAATAATGGCTGCACGGTACTGTCTGCAGCAAGCGTTGTTATTGTCTGTAATGAGTTTGTTAAAGCTTTTATTTCCGTATCGAGGTGGTTTTCTGCAGTGCCTGAATCGCTGATAACAGTTCCCTTCACCTTACTTTCCAATGCAACGATATCTGTTTGCAGTTGCTGAAGATTTGCTTTTACTCCAAAGCCATTCAATATGTTTTCATTTCCATTGATAAGGCCATCAATACTACGGTTTGAATTGTATTGAAGGAAAACGATCAGTAAAACTGACACGACAAAAACAGCCAGCAAAAAATATCTTGAATTGCGTTTCATTGTAATCGGTCGTTCTAAATTACAATATTTCAATCAGCGGTGTGATGAATTAGACCGCATTATCCTTTGCAGCAGATGTGCCATCCATCTGATATCTGCAACTACAAGAATTCCTAACAGCACAGCAAGCCATATTCCGGCGTGTTTGTCGAGGATAGCCAGTAACAGATACGAGAGTACAACCAGTATTGTTGTAAGAAGTATAAATAATATGATCTGTTTTGTATTCATAGATGAAAGAAAGTGGGCCGTATAGATATACAGCCCGTCAACCAAAACTAACCTTGAGAAAACTACAAAGCGTTTATAATTTTATATTGATTGAACAATGCAATAACAACCGGGCTGCCTGCTATTATTGACTGTCTGTATTCTTAGTTGCTGTTTGTGTCATATATTTTTCAATAGTTTGCGGGTTCATATAGCGTTCTGTCGAACTTTGTTTTCTTTTTGCATATTTGGCACCACGCCAGTTGCTGCTGTGCATTGTGGTGCGCACATAAGCACTCCAGGCTTCAAGCTGTTCGCCCAGCCCATGTTCAATACATATCTCGTCGGTGTGAAATTCAAAACGATCGAGATAGGTGGCCGAAGTGTGTCCAGCCAAACAGACCAAAGATTGCCAGAAGGATTTTTTTGAGAAATCAACCACATGGCTCAGCTCATGCCCGATAACACCAGTTTTTGCCTGCCCGGGCAAGTTGTTTAATGTAATTGGTTCAATTGATTTTTTTGTTTTGTTACTGATAATTACGATATACTTTCTGTGCCCTTTGGAACGGAACATGCTCAAAAATGACGGCTTGGTTTTTAGTGTGCAATCGCACTTTCGAAGCCTGAATTCAATCGGTACATTTTTCAGCTCCGGAAAATGCGCAAGTGCTGCCATTGCCTCCGTTTTATAAGCCAGGGGAATTTTTTTCAGATGGCCTGGCGATGCAACTGTATTAGCTGTGGAGCCGGCGGCCGGCATTTCCTGCGCTGCGGCATGTTTAATAATGAAGCCTGTTAACAGGAACAGGAGAACTATTTGCTTCTGTAAATTCATATCAATTATTACAAAGCAAACCTATTACCAAATGATATGAATGTATGTAACAAGAAGCCGGATCGGGAAAAAGAGTCGGTGAACCGGCAAAAAAGAGGCTTGGTTATAAAATATTCATACGCCTGTTGAGAGCAGCACGGTATGCATCAGCAACCGGTACAGGTTTTCCCTGGATTACTAATGCTCCGTCCTGTATGGTATCAATTTTATTGAGTGCA
>JAACZX010000482.1 GCA_009996555.1 Chitinophagaceae bacterium
GCTTAATTATTACTAAAAAATCCACGAACCGAAAACCAAAATCCAAAAAGATTATCTACATTGAACATTCTTGGATTTTGATTTTTGGAATTTCAAACAGTTTATGGCGAAAAGTAAAAAACCCAAACATGTGGCAATAGCCGGTAATATCGGCGCAGGGAAAACAACGTTAACAGAAATGCTTGCCAAGCATTACAAGTGGATTCCCCAGTTTGAAGATGTGGATCATAATCCATACCTCAACGATTTTTATGAAGATATGCCCCGCTGGAGCTTTAACCTCCAGATCTACTTTCTAAATAACCGTTTGAACCAGGTACTGGAAATTCAACGTGGTACCGAAACTGTTATTCAGGACCGTACCATTTTTGAAGATGCGCATATTTTTGCGCCTAACCTGCACGATATGGGGTTGATGGGCAAACGTGATTTTGATAATTACTTTTCATTCTTCTCTACGTTAAAAACAATGGTGTCGCCGCCTGATCTGTTGATCTACCTCAAAGCATCGGTACCAACACTTGTTGCACAAATCCAGAAACGTGGCAGAGAGTACGAAGAAAATATCCGTCTTGATTACCTGAAGAAACTCAATGAGTATTACAACAAGTGGATCGAAAATTATAAAGAAGGCAGCTTGCTGGTAATTGATGTTGATAATAATAAATTTGCCGAGAACGAAGAGCATTTTGGTGACATCATCAACAAGATCGACTCGCAGTTGTACGGGCTATTCTAACAAATTGAAAACAATCTAATGGAATGTTTCTTTTGAACAGACTTATAAAGTCGAATTACCATTTTTTATGGGTAATTGTTTTTTTTATACTTCACGGTTGTAATGAGTTTGGTAGCAGTATATCGCTGAAAACTGTTGTTACATTTTTTATTATTTTATCGATTTCGGGGTGGCTGTTGTTTATTGGGTATAATTTTGTTAGTTCAAATAAATTAAAGGCGGGATTGTTTGCTACTGTTCTTTTGGGGGTTTATCTTTTTTTTGGGGCAGTGCAGGATTTTATTTCGTCTTTTCGATCTGCTGCAAAATTTGGCACAACACCTTACCTGCTGTCAATTATTTTTTGTTTGCTCATCTGTTTCTTTTTAGTGTTAAGAACTAAAAAAAATATTCCGAGTAAATTTATCAAATACCTGAATCTGCTATTCCTATTGCTCAATTTGTTAGAAGTTGGTCAAATAGTAACATCCAGAACATTTTCCAGTAGTAACAGATCTGATTTGGGTAACGATTTGAGAATTTGTGACAGTTGTAAAAAACCTCCTGTTTATCTTGTTATACTTGATGAATACTCAGGGAAGCATACCCTTCAGTTTTTTCAATTTAATAATTCCCCTTTTTATCAAGAGCTTTCACAAAGGGGGTTTCATGTTGTCGAAAACTCATTTGCAAATTATCCAAGAACCTTGCTTTCTATGGCTTCAATGTTTAATATGGAGTATATAGGTGCAAAAAAAGAGTTGCTGAAAACTGAGCATTATACTTTTCGTAAGGCTATTAAGCAGATCGAGAAAAATCCAGTAACAGATTTTTTTAAAAAGCAGGGGTACGAAATCAGAAACTATTCTTTTTTTGATTTAAAGGATGCTCCAGCAATGGTGCAAAATGATTTATGGGGAGGTAACATAAGGTTTTATCTTAATCAAACACTTTATGGTCGTATCCAAAAAAGTCTTCCTAAGTTCCTTGCACGAAAAAAAATTTCTAATTTTTTTATTGAAAGAGTGGAAAACGATTTTCTTAATGGAATTGATAAGTCTTTAGCCGAGTCGGTTGAGAGGGAAAGGCAGAATTCTATTTTATCAAAACCTACGTTCACATATATTCATCTTAACATGCCGCATGCTCCCTATCTAAAGGATAGCTTGGGTAACAGAATTCCGGAGAAAGTGAGGCAAGCATATAATGTAGAGGAAAAACAGTCTGCCTATTTACAGTATTTGGTTTATTGTAATAAGCGGATATTAAAATGGATTGATGAAATATTAATCGCAAGTGAGGGCAGAGCTGTTATTCTTTTAATGAGCGATCATGGAACTGCCCTTAGTGGCGTCCATACCGATAGGGGACTTGATAATTTAAATGCAATTTATATTCCAGGAGCTGATTATTCAAAATGGTATAAAGGGTTTAGTAATGTTAATCAGTTTCGCTTACTCTTTAATGAATTGTTTAAACAAAATATGGAATTGAAGCCCGATATAACTCCGTAGCTGTTAGGATTATGAAATAAGTAAGTCTTTGAGTTGTTATGTTAATGTTGATTTTTGGTCGAGTCGCATACTATATTCTTTTAAATAAATAAACCCCGCCATGAATAGCGGGGTTTCCTGTTCTTAGCAAACAATCGATTACGACCACTTACACTTGCGGCGCTGCGGCTAAAATTTCTTCACCGCTGCCGGAAGCATATTTTTTGAAATTAGTTATAAACTGTTCAGCTAAAGACTTTGCTTTTTCGTCATAAGCTGCTTTATCTGCCCATGTATTTTTTGGGTTTAATATTTCTGATGGCACTGCTTTGCAACTTGTGGGAACAGCCAGGTTAAATACCGGCATGTTTTCATACGCCACATCATTCAGCTCACCATTTAGCGCCGCACAGATCAATGCTCTTGTATACGAAAGTTTAATGCGGTTGCCCACACCGTAACAACCTCCTGTCCAGCCAGTATTCACCATCCACACATTTACATTGTTTTCTTTCATTTTCTTACCAAGCATCTCAGCATATTGAGCCGGGTGCAATGGTAAGAACGGAGCACCAAAACAAGCACTGAATGTTGATTTAGGTTCTGTAACACCAGCTTCTGTACCTGCTACCTTTGCTGTATAACCGCTGATGAACTGGTACATGGCCTGCTCTTTCGTAAGCTTTGCTATAGGAGGTAATACTCCAGTCGCATCGCATGTAAGAAAGAAGATGTTTTTCGGAAGACCACCAACGGCAGGCTCTAATGCATTGCTGATATAATGCAACGGATAACTTACCCTGGTATTTTCGGTAATGGATTTGTTACTGAAATCAATTTCATTGCTTCCATCAAAGAATCCCACATTTTCTACCAGCGCTCCGGGCCTGATTGCATGAAATATCTCTGGTTCTTTTTCTTCTGTCAGATCAATACACTTGGCATAACAACCACCTTCGAAATTGAAAACAGAATCCTCGTCCCAACCATGCTCATCATCACCAATTAATTTGCGTGAAGGATCGGCACTTAGTGTTGTTTTACCTGTTCCGCTTAAACCAAAAAACACAGCCACATCACCAGCTGAACCCACATTGGCGCTGCAGTGCATACTTAATACATTCTTTTGCTGGGGCAGAAGATAGTTGAGCACAGTAAAAATGCCTTTCTTCATTTCACCGGTATAACCAGTGCCGCCAATCAAGATAATTTTGTGAGAAAAACTTACTACTGCAAAGTTGGTATTACGTACGCCATCGGTTTCGGGGTTGGCCTGGAAAGAAGGAGCTTGTATAATATGCCAATCAGGTTCAAAATGCTCCAGTTCTTCGTCATTGGGGCGAAGAAACAGGTTATATGCAAACAGGTTGCTCCATGCATTTTCATTTACTACACGAATGTTGAGTCTGTAATTTTTATCGGCACAAACGTATGAGTCACGCACCCATATTTCATCTTTTGTGCCAAGGTAATCCATCATCTTTTTATAAAGAATATGGAAATACTTTTCATCAATAGACTGGTTAAACTCATTCCAGTGTACGGTGTCTTTTGTTATCTCATCCAGTACAATGAATTTGTCTTTGGGTGAACGACCGGTAAATTTTCCTGTATTGATGCAAAGGGCTCCGGTATTGTTAAGCTGGCCTTGACCACGGTGAATGGTTTGTTCAGTCAGTTCTTCAGGACTTAACTGGTAGTGGATATTGCTGGATAATTTTAAACCGAGCTTCAGCAATTTTTGCTCGGGAAGAAATACACTTGGTATCGACATAATCAATAGTTTCTTTATATAGCCCGCCAAAAATACACGGTTCGCTAATTCCAGAAAAATTCCGCAATCGTTCCCGATTTTAAGTTTTCAAGTAAAATGTTATATTTTATTGATGTTTTTCAAAAAGTGTAGCTATTTGTAAATTATTTTAAAGAATGTGTAATGCTGGCTGAACGATTTATAAATATTCATCAAACAGTTGTTAGTTTTTCACTTTCTGTGGATTAATTGATGACAGAATTGGGTAGCCACATGCGATGGCTTATTTTGCAGCCCTAATTCTTGTTGTATGAAATTTCAACCCATTAAGCCTGAATTGTTCAGCAAAAACCGTGAGCGGTTTGTAAAAGCCATGTTGCCTAATTCTATTGCCATCTTTGTTGGCAACGATGAATGGCCAATGAACGGCGATGCATTACATGCCTATAAACAAAACAGCGATCTCTACTGGCTCACCGGCGTAATGCAGGAAGATAGTATGGTGATCCTTTTCCCTGATAATCCTGATCCGAAATACAGAGAGGTGTTGGTATTAGTTCGCCCAAACGAATTAAAAGAAAAATGGGATGGTAAGCGACTGCGTGCAAATGAAGGCCGTGAAATTTCAGGAATTCAAACCATTGTTTGGTTAGATAGTATTGAGGCCATTTTGCAAACATGGGTGCATCTTGCAGATCATATTTATTTAAGCAGCAATGAAAACGACCGGAAGGCTTCACTTGTGCGTAGCCGTGATTATCGTTTTATTGATGAAATGAAATCGAAATATCCGTTACATAGTTTTCAGCGTGCTGCAAAAATTATGCGTGAGCTGCGTGCCATTAAAACAGCCGATGAAATTGAACTGATGCAAAAGGCAATGGACATTACCGATGTTACGTTCCGTCGTTTGCTGAAGTTTATAAAACCAGCTGTGCTGGAAAATGAAATTGAAGCAGAGATCTATCATTCGTTCTTATCGCAGGGGTCAACGGGTCCTGCTTATGGCAGCATTATAGCAAGCGGTGATCGTGCAAGAATTTTGCATTACGTAAGTAATAATAATGTTTGTAAAGATGGAGAATTGATATTGATGGATTTTGGTGCAGAGTATGGAGGTTACAATGCAGATCTTACACGTACTGTTCCGGTGAATGGTAAGTTTACCAAGCGCCAGAAAGAAGTGTACAATGCCTGTCTGCATTTACATAAATATGCCGCCAGTATTTTAAAACCAGGTATTACCATTGTTGATTACACGAATAAAGTAGGCGAGGAAGCAACACAGCAATTCTTAAAAATAGGGTTACTGAAAAAGACCGATGTGAAAAATGAAGATGCTGAGAACAGGGTTTACCGTAAATATCTGTATCATGGCATTTCGCACCATCTCGGTATTGACGTACACGATCTGGGTACAAAAACAGAACCCATTAAAGCAGGAATGGTATTTACCATTGAGCCGGGTATTTATATTGAAGAAGAACAGATGGGTGTGCGTATTGAAAATAATTTCTGGGTTACCAAAAATGGTAATAAAGATCTGATGAAGAATATTCCGATTACGGTAGAAGATATTGAAGCGTTGATGAAGAGGTGAAGAAGTCGATAGTCAACAGTCGATAGCAAAGTTTGATATTTTGAAGTCATTGATGATATATGACATTTAAGTTTGAAAATCTGAAGGTTTAGCATTCTTCACTTGAGCTGACAGATGAGATTGATTTATTGGTAAGGAGTTTTCCTGCTTATGAACTCTATTCGTTGTCCAGCCAAATGAGAAGAGCAGGTAATTCTGTATCATTAAACATAGTCGAAGGCTCAACTGGCTTATCCAATGCAGAGTTCAAGCGGTTTCTTACTATTTCAAATCGTTCGGCTTTGGAAGTAGTAGGATGCTTGTATTTGGCAAAGCGAAGAGGTTATATAACAGATGAATTATTTGCAAAACAGTATATAAAGACTGAAAGTTTAGTAAAAATGATTCAGGCTCTTATAAATTCATTAAATGATTAAAACATAAACACTCGCCCGTGGTCTGTCGACTGTTGACCGTGGACTATCTAATTCATTAAACGATTAAAATATAAACGCTCGTCTGTGGTCTATCGACCATCGACTGTGAACCAGTATATGAAACAAATCCCAAACCTCTTCACATTACTCAACCTTGTATTTGGTTGCATTGCAATCATTCTCATTCTGCAGCCGGGTGAAACCATTACCACTGTTGATCAGGGGAATCTTATTATCAATCTGCCTGAAAAACTGGCTTATGCTTCCTTTTTTATTTTTGCCGCAGGGTTGATTGATTTTTTGGATGGTTTTCTTGCAAGGTTGATGAAAGCTTCTTCCGAAATGGGTAAGCAACTCGATTCGTTGAGCGATGCCGTTACGTTTGGTGTTGCGCCTGCCATGATCATGTACCAATTGTTGCGCATGAGTTACTTGAAAGAAGAATCGGCACTCGACACATCTGTGTGGCTTTTACTGCCTGCTTTGCTCATTGCCTGCTGCGCCGTTTGGCGGTTGGCAAAGTTTAATATTGATGAGCGCCAGAGTATTTCGTTCAGGGGAGTACCAACACCCATCACCGGGTTTGTTGTGGCCGCATTACCACTCATTGTTTGGTATAATACCTGGGATCTGGCTTCGGTAATTGTGAACCGTTGGATGTTGTATGGCATTACCCTTCTCATCAGCTACCTGATGGTGAGCGATCTGCCAATTATGAGCCTCAAGTTCAAGGATTACAGTCTCAGGAATAATCAACCTAAGCTCATACTGGTAGTATTGGCCATTATCCTGGCAGTTGTTTTTCAATGGGCAGCCATTCCGCTCATTTATTTAGCCTATGTTGTTTTATCTTTGCTGCTTCGAAAACAAATCTCATAAATTAATAATACTACAATGACGTACACAGTTCAGGTGAAAGTAATGCCGCTGAAAGACTTATTAGACCCGCAAGGTAAAGCCGTTATGGGCGGATTGAGCAACTTAGGTTTGCAAGGCGTGGCCGATGTACGTATTGGTAAAAACATCAGCATGCAGATTGATGCGGCTACTGCCGATGATGCAAAAGCTATTGCTGAAGAAGCAGCTAAAAAACTCCTTGCCAACCCGGTAATGGAGCAGTACGAAATTTCGGTTAATTAAACACAATGTAGGAGGTCAGAAGCAGGAAGTAAGAGCCTGTACACTTCGTACCTCGTACTTCTTACTTCATACTTGTTCCATGTTGATCCTCGTTCCAACTCCCATCGGTAATCTCAAGGATATTACACTCCGGGCATTGGATGTATTGCAGGAGGTGGATGTTATTCTTGCAGAAGATACACGTACCAGCTCCGTGCTGTTGAATCATTACAATATTCAAAAGCCACTCTCTCCTTATCATCAGCACAATGAGCATAAGATTGTTCAGCATCTTATTGATCAGTTGAAAGAAGGAAAGAAGATGGCCTTGCTTACTGATGCAGGAACTCCCGGCATCAGCGATCCTGCTTTTTTGTTGGTGCGTGCCTGTGTGCAAAATGATATTACAGTTGAAACATTACCGGGCGCTACAGCATTTGTACCGGCATTGGTGAACAGTGGGTTGCCCACCAACCGTTTTGTATTTGAAGGATTTCTTCCGCAAAAGAAAGGTCGTATGACTGCGTTGAAACAATTGGCAGAAGAAGAACGCACCATGATCTTTTATGAATCGCCTTACCGCCTGGTGAAAACATTGGCCGATTTAATGCAGTATTTTGGAGAAGACCGGTTGTGTTCAGTAAGTCGTGAGCTTAGCAAAAAATTCGAAGAGAATAAACGAGGTACACTTAAAGAAGTACACGATTATTTTGAAGCAAAAGGAGTAAAAGGTGAAATTGTATTGATCGTAGCCGGTAAAGAATAATCTTCGCTTCGTTCACTTCAACTTACTGTTAACAATTTAAGGCATGAAACCTGCTTAGGTTTGCATATTAAATTGACGATTATGAAGTATGTTTTCTCATTAATGATTTTATTGATCTCTGTAAGCACTGTAACCCAAGCACAACAATTATTTTCAGTACCGGATATTGTCAAACAAACTTTCGACAAACAATACCCCGATGCAAAAGATTTAAAATGGTCAGGTGGGTTGGATAATCATATCGTTCGGTTTACGTCTGGTGATAAAAAACTGAAAGCAGTGTATACGCCCAAAGGCGATTGGGTTAGTACAGAAGAGCAGGTGAAACTGGAAGCATTGCCTGAAGTGGTACAGCAAGGGTTTAAAGACAGTAAGTATAAAGAATGGGCAGTAAAAGATGTGCTGACTGTTACAAAACCAAGAGCAGAAGCAAATGAGTATTTTATTATAGTGCAAAAGAATGCAATCAATAAAAAGAAGCTGGTGTTTGATGCAAAAGGCAGATTGTATGAGGAGCTGCTTAGTTTATAATGACACTCTTTAATAATGCTTAAACCGTTTACTTCACTGTAGGCGGTTTTTTTATTTAACAGGCATTCCATTTTATTCTTCTTTACATTGGTAATTTTACGGGTTTGATGTAGAAATTACCTGTACTTTTTTACTTTTTCTTTCTTCTTACAATTTGTTTACAAATATTTATTTCTGCAAACGGAATGCTTGCCTTTTTTATGAAACGTAATACTGTATTGGGTTTTATGGAAAATGCTACTTCCAGAAATAGCATCCACTTCAGTTGATGATAATTAATTTCTGATTATTACCTATTTGAGGTATTGACATTTTTTAAAAATCTTTCAATATTGCATTCGAATGACCTGTGAGAGAATCTATCATTGCAAAACCTGCTTTAATCTTCCCCTGGCTAACACACCCGATCAATGCACATTGTAAGTAACTGCTTTTAACCTTTAAAACGTAAAAGTTTGATACAGCATGTATTTCGGTTCTTCACAGAAGAGCTGAACAGGTTTATTATGCTCCGCAATGGCGCTGCAACTCCTTCGGGAATTGTAGTGGCAGCCAATATTGCTAAAGCAGATGAACTGAGTGCGGTTACATCCAAGATTGTGATGTCGTTGGTGAATATTGAAGAGGACCGTATCAGTAAGCATCCAACCAATAGTTTTCCTTCACCAACAGGAACAGGGGTGGAATATAGAAATCCGCCTGTGCTTGTGAATTTATATGTGCTGTTCTCTGTTAACCGTGATTATTCCGATGATGCATTATTGTATCTCTCTTATGTGATGCAGTTCTTTCAGCATAAAAATATTTTCACGCCGCAAAACAGCCCGGGTTTATTTACAGATAGTATGGAGC
>JAACZX010000065.1 GCA_009996555.1 Chitinophagaceae bacterium
AATTGGTTATTACTGTTGTTGAAAATTGATAGTGTGTTCATCAAATGGCTCATCATTATTGTGCGTTGGGTGGTAATCGTTGGTTTGTTTTTTTACTCCATTGCGTTTATTTACCGGCACGCTCCATCTGTTGAAAAAAAGTGGAAGCTGATCTCCCCCGGTTCTATTGTAGCAAGTGCGCTCATCATCCTCTTTACCTTTCTTTTCTCTTTCTGGATCAACAATTTTGCTGCTTACACAATTTATGGATCAATAGGTACCATCCTGATCCTTATGATCTTCATTAATTTTATTTCACTCGTTTTGTTAATCGGTTTTGAGCTGAACCTGAGCATCAAACTCCTAAAACGCCAGAGCGATAAAAGGCTGAATGAAGAGATGAGCGGTGTAGAAAAACAAAAAGAAGCATCGTAACTTTAAACAAATACATCATTATGAAAAAGTTCCTTTTGTCTATGACTGTGCTGACAGCACTTGCTGCATTTACAGTTATACCCGAAGAATTAACGATTGGCAGCAGTATTCCAAATGCCACAAAAAAGATGAAAGATATTTCCGGTAAGGAATATTCTTTCAACGATGTAAAAAAGAAAAACGGATTACTTGTGGTGTTCAGTTGCAATACCTGTCCGTGGGTGGTAAAAAATCAACAGGTGGCAGCTGATGGATATGGCTATGCGCTCAGCAAAGAAGTGGGTGTTATCGTTTTAAACTCTAACGAAACTTCCCGGGGCGGCGATGATTCGCAGGAACGCATGAAAGAATATGCAAAGGCACAAGGTTATCGCTATCCATACGTAATGGACGATAACAGTGTAATGGCCGATGCATTTGGTGCACGTGTTACGCCTGAATGTTATTTGTTTGATAAGGATATGAAACTGGTTTATCATGGTGCTATTACTGACAATCCAAAAACACCATCAGAAAGTACACGTGATCATTTAAAAGTTGCGATTGATGAAATGGTTGGTGGTAAAGATGTGAGCATGAAAACATCGAAAGCAATGGGCTGCGGTATTAAACGGAAGTCATAATCATTAATCAATTGTTATGTATCATAAACTAAACCCCGCAACATGCGGGGTTTAGTTTTATCGATCTATTTGACCAAGTAATAATTTAATTTCCTTCTCCAGCTGCTCCGGTTTCATCTCAGCTTCCACAAATTTCCGGTAACCTGTTTTTTTATTGATGAATAATGTGGCCGGCATGGAGCCTGTCCACTTTGGATCAATACGTGGACAAAATTCATCGGGCTTTTCTTCGTCCAGCCAAACGATCTCGGCAGTGTATTTTCGTTTGTTGGCAAAATCACGAATGCGTTTGGGATAGTATTCTTTAAAGTCAAGACTTACCAGCAACAGCTTTACGTTTTGCTTTTTGTATTTGTTGGTGATACTGTGAAAATAAGGAAGCTCGGCAATACAAGGGCCGCAGAATGTTGCCCAGAAGTTGATCACAAGCACAGAGTCGTTTGTAGCTGCATACTGCAACAGGTCATCGATCTTCCACCGTTTGATAGGCTGAGCACTGCTGCATAAAACAGCACTGATAAATAAGAATACAAACAGGAGTTGTTTCATCTGTTAAAATTACTGTTCTTCTTTTGTAATAGCATCCATGTCATCAGTCCTGAATCCCCACTCATCCAATAATGTATTGAAAGTGCCATCGTCTAATCGTTGTTTGTCGTAATGGCCCGCATTTTTTTTCTGCCGCATTGCTTCGTAAATACTCACTGCACAGGCAACAGAAATATTCAGCGATTGAATAATGCCCATCTGCGGAATAATAAAATTACCATCGGCCATTGCAATGATCTCTTCACTTACGCCTGCATGTTCGTTGCCAAACACGAGGGCAACACTCTCAGTAAAATCGATATCGTGCAGACTCACTGCATCGCTGCTGAGATGAGTGGTATAGATCTTTTTGTATTTTTTACGCAAAGCTGCAAAACATTCTTCGGCACTTTCAAACTGGTGAACCGTTAACCACTTCGCTGCACTGGACGAACTTTTTGCTCCCCATTTTTTATGACGGGGAATTTTATTCGTCAATACATAAATTTCCTGGATGCCCACAGCATCGCAGGTGCGCATCACAGCCGAGATATTGTGCGGATCAAATACATTTTCCAATACAACTGTAAGATCGGGCTGACGTTTGCGTAATACCGATAGTAAACGTTCTCTGCGTTCGGGAGTCATGCAGCGAAAATAATGCATTTGCCACGAAGGCTCAAAGTCGTAAAGAAGCACAAAGGCAAACGGAAAGATGATCGATTAACTTTTTTTCTTCGTGTTTCTTTGTGGTTTTGTGTCTTTGTGGCGAGTATTAATCTTTACCAGGGCGTTTATACTTTTTTAATGGCCGGAGGTACTTCGCTCCTTTTCTTGTTTGAAAACGTGTGCCGATTTGCCGCCAGCTGCCTGCTTCCGATTTCCAGACAATAAAATGTAAATGCGGAAAAGCTGTATAACCGGTGTTGCCGCTGTAACCGATGAGTTGCCCCTGTTGTACCGTGTCGCCCACATTTACAACAATTCCATTGTGCTGTAAATGCCAGTAACCGGCTCTTGTTCCATCGTTATGGTTAATGATGATGTTGTTGCCGTATTGCCGGTAAGCAGCATCCAAACCACCTTTATCGCCATCTTCTTTTACACGTGCCACCACGCCACCACGTGCTGCATAAATGGCTGTTCCCTTTTTCATTTTAAAATCGAGGGCTGCCCTGTTGCGGTGGGTGAACCTGCTGAAATATCCCTGCACCAACCGATGCTTTGTACCAACAGCAAACGGCAATGCGTACACGTAACTGCTGTCGTCTTTTATTTTTCCTTTTTGTAATGCACGAAAGCGTGTTGCTTCCGGGCTTTTGTTTACAGCACAGCTGTTGAGCAAAAGCAAAATGAAGAACATTGCAATAAGGTACAAGGTTGGTTTGTACATAGAGTACAAATGTAAGGCATGCCCGGTTTTACTTTCATTACGATTCATAGATCCACAGCAAAACCGGTTGTCTGGATGCGTTGATGATTGTTTTTAACTGCTGTAAAAAGCCTGGCGAAACAGTCGGACAGCCATCACTCTGACAAATCTCTGCCCATACTTCTTCTTCGGGTACACATTCATGTGCATGCAGTACCACAAACCGTTCGAAGGCTTTATTGTTTGATGATTCAAGACCATGCAGTTTGTAAGCAAGTCCAAAACGACCGTTGTATGCATTTCCGATTTTATATTTCCCCAAAGAGGTACAGCCACAGCCGGGTTCATTTCCATACTTTCGACCAACCAGCCAGCGTTCATTGCAGCGGCCATGAGTTACTACGCCGGAAGTAATTACAGAATCTGCTTTGAGATCATACACAAAAAAGCGTTCTGCACCTGAACGTATTTTCATGTCGATCAAAAAACAAACCTGTTCGTTATACTTATTCTTTTTTACAAACTGTTTTGCTGTTGTGGCTTTGTTCAGCAATGCTTTGGCAGTAACGTTTTCAGTTTCTTCTTTCTTTAATGCTCTGTTGATGTTAACAGGAGCAGGCGATGTATAAACCGTAATGTATAAATAGTAAGTAATGCTTGCCAGCATCAAAACGAAAAGCAGCAGGACGATGATTCTCTTCATGTAGTGGTTTGATGGAAAGATGCAGATGAATTATAAATCCATACCATCAAACGACAGATAAAAACAGAACAGCATCTGCAAAACTCTTTTTCACAAAAGCTTTACAAATGCTGTTCGGATAATTGCTGTTGCTTCAACAACTATTGCAGCTGCAATTCTAAAATCGTATCAACTGCATCCCAGGTAATACCGTTCAGGTAGATAAATGTTCCTTCGGGTTGTTGTTTGAATTTGATGATCGTCTTACCATCAAACGATGTTGCTTTTTTGATCTTTTGCTTTAATTCCGGAATGAAAATATAATCGCCTTCCTGTTTTTGCAGAATGTGCATGTACACGGTTTTGTCTTTTTGTGTAAAGCCGCCCCAGGTTTTTGGTGTGGTAATCGCTCCTCTTGTGCCGTAAACAGTGGAGCCATATTGTTGCAGCCATTTACCCATCAACGCCAGTGTATCATTAAACTCAGGTTGTATTGTACCATCGGGCATTGGTCCAACATTCAATAAAAAGTTAGCGTTGTAACAAGCTGCTTTCACCATGTACTGAATTAAACTCTTTGAGCTTTTGTAATTACGATCGGTGATGTTGAAACCCCAGCTGTCGTTCATGGTTTCGCATGTTTCCAAGGGAAGCTGCGAAACAGATTGTCCGCCGAAACCTGTTGAATTATGACCGGGCAGATCTTTTTCAAATGCCTGGAAATCTTCGCCTGGAATCGGTAACAGGTGATGATTGTTGCTGATTAAACATTGCGGCTGCAAACGATGAATGAGTTCATAAATTTCATCGTAATGCCAGTTCACTTTCGATTTGAGTGTTTTGTCCACATCATTATCCAGTTGATCCCAATGTCCATCGAACCAGATGCCTGAAATTTCACCGTAGTTGGTAAGCAATTCGGTGAGCTGTGTTTTCATAAAGCGGATATAACTTTCCCAATCGCTTTTTTGTTTGCGGCCTGTTCCCTTTCCTGTTTTACCGGTTTCATATTGGTAATCGCTGCGGTACCAATCGAGCAATGAATAGTAACAATAAAGTTTGATGCCTTGTTTATGACATTCATCAGCAAGTTGTTTCAATGCATCTTTTCCATAAGGCGTATTGGTGATCTTCCAATCACTTTGTTTGGTATCCCAGTTACTGAAACCATCATGATGACGGGTAATGAAGGTGATGTACTTCATCCCTGCTGCTTTCGCAGTCGCCACCCATTTAGCCGCATCAAAATTCTGCGGATTAAAAATGTTGATGAGGCGCTGGTATTCCTTCACGTGGATGTTGCGGTTATTCATCACCCATTCACCACTGCCAAGTACACTTGATGCGCCCCAGTGAATAAACATCCCGAACTTATCGTTTTGAAATTCTTCCCTTGCTGCAAGGTTTGTTGCAGAGGGTGCGTAGGTTTGTGCAAGAGAACTACCGGCTATGCTCAGCATTGCAAAGCAGGTAAACAGCAATCGGAACAGTTTCATGTTATATGGTTTAAAGATTGATTGCAAAAATCAATGTTTTTGCCACGAAGGCTCTAAGACAGAAAGCAGCACAAAGAAACCAAGCAGTTTTTAAATAGATTCTGTAACTAATTTTTCATTCGACAGTTTTTATTCTTCTTTGTGTTGCTTTGCACCTTCGTGTCTTTGTGGCAAATTTCTTCTTCTTATGCATTCGCCATTGCTCTGTCCAGATGTACATAACCTCCATCCACATAAATCAGCTGACCGGTTGTATGACTCGATACAGGCGATAATAAAAACACCGTCATGTTCGCTATTTCCTCAGCAGTGGTAAAGCGTTGTTCAAACGGAATTTTTGATGTGATCTCTTTTAATTTCTCTTCGGGGTTTGGTAATGTTTTAATCCATTTATCGTACAGCGGTGTATAACATTCAGCTACCACTAATGCATTTACACGAATGGAATATTTTGCTAACTCTACCGCCCACTCTCTTGTTAAGGCATTACGTCCGCCGTTGGCAGCTGCATAAGCAGATGTATTTCCTTGGCCTGTTTCCGCAGTTTTGGAAGTGATATTTACAATGCTGCCTTTTGATTTCTTTAATTCAGGTAATGCAAAATGCGCCATCAGATAATAATGCACAACATTCTTGTGCAGACTTTCCATAAAGCGTTTGTAGTCGCCACTTTCTAAACCTACACCATCGTTAACACCGGCATTGTTAATGAGTCCATCAATACGGTTGAATTTTTCAATGACAGCTTTTACTGCTTTCTCGCATTCTTCCGGTTGTGATAATTCGGCAACCACCTGCCAGGCTTTACCACCAGCAGCTTCAATTTCTTTTACAGCGGCAAGATTATCGGCTTCGCTGCGACCAACAATTACCGGAACAGCCCCTTCTTTTGCCAATACTTCTACAATGCCTTTGCCAATACCTTTTGCACCGCCTGTTACAATGACTACTTTATCTGTTAACTGAAGATTCATATAGATGAGTTATGAGTGATGAATAATGAGTTGTCAATGGTGAATTGTGAATGGTCAATTGTTTGAACATTCGAATAAACATTTACAGTTGATAAAATTTAATTGCGTTGCTGCTGAAAACTTTTTGCTGATCTTCCAATGAGAAAGATGCAAAATAGTGTTGTACTGTTTCGAGCCATTTGTTGTAGGAAGATGCAACCAGGCAAACCGGCCAATCGCTGCCAAACATGATGCGGTCATTACCAAAGCTTTCAACCACTACATCAATGTATGGTTTCAGTTGATCGGCTGTCCATGTTTTCCAATCGGCTTCTGTAACCATACCACTGATTTTGCAATACACATGGTTGTGTTGTGCAAGCTGCTGCATGCCTGCTTTCCATTCGTCAATTTTTCCATCTTTGATGGTTGGCTTTGCAACGTGATCCACAACAAAACGCTGCTGCGGAAATTGCTTTGCCAATTGCAAGGCAGCTTCAAGATGTTGTGGAAAGATGAGTATGTCATACGCAAAGCCAAATTGATTCAGCTTGCTGATGCCGTTGAGAAAATCTTTCTGCAACATGAACGAAGGTTCTTCACCCTGCAACACATGACGAAAACCTTTCAGTTTGCTGAACTGTTGATAATGCTGCAACCGTTCTTCAATGTTGCTGCTGCGCAGATCAACCCAACCCACAACGCCTTTTATAAAATCGTTTTTTGCAGCAAGCTCCAGCAGCCAGTCTGTTTCAGTTTCTGTTTGATCGGCCTGCACTGCTACACAGCCCTGTACTTTATTTTCTTTCAGTACAACAGCAAGGTCGCCGGGTAAAAAGTCTTTGCGGATCACCTGCATCTCATCGTTGATCCAGCTGTAATTCACCGGATCGTATTTCCAGAAATGCTGGTGTGTATCAATGATTGCCATCACGAATGTTTTAAATCAAATATTTTTTTCATCAGCAACCACTTCTCTCCCGCCTTTGCTGTGGGTAGTGCCTGCTGGTAATTCCACATCAGCGTTTCCCACTCTTGCACTTTTTCATTGGCAGTATCAGCAGCGGCTTTTGCTTCAAACGAAAATGAAGCGGTTGTTTCCATGATCATGAACAAACGGTTTTCGATGCGATAAATTTCCATGCTCACAATGCCCGAGTCTTTAATGGATGCTTCAATTTCCGGCCATACACGTTGGTGGTATTGCTCATATTCTTCAATAAGCTGTGGATCGTTTTTTAAGTCACATGCAAGACAATAACGTTTCATAAAAACAATTTTTATTAATGTGCAGAGCTAACTTTTACTGCAGCTTTTTTTAATTGTGTTGCACCATAATAAGCGATTACTGCAAAGCAAATGAGAGGAACAATGTATGCGATCTGAATGTTGCCGCCATTCGCATCACTCAACTGCCCCATCAATACCGGGAACAACGCACCGCCCACAATCGACATCACAATGAACGAAGAAGCGATCTTGCTTTCTTCACCCAGGCCATCAATACCCAATGCAAAAATGGTAGGGAACATAATACTCATAAAGAACGGTACGGCCATCATTGCATACACCGCAATACTTCCTTTGCTCATAATGGCAACAGCAAGCAATGCAACATTGATCAACGCATATACGCTTAATAATGCAGCTGGTTTAAAATAACGCATGAGGAAAGTTCCTACAAAACGACCAGCCATAAAGCCAACCATAGCTATCGAACCCCACATATAAGCAGCTTCTTTTTCACCTACATTCATTGTGTATTTTGAAAAGCGGATAAAGAAACTGCCCACCCCTACCTGTGCACCCACATAAAAGAATTGCGCAATCACTGCCCAACGGAAATGTTTAAAACGGAATACACGGAATGAAAACTCTGATTTGCCGTCTTCTGTATGCTTTTCTTGAATTTCAGGAAGCTTGATTAATGCAAACAAAATAAGGATCACCAATACAACCGTACCAATAACGATGTAAGGCATTTTGATGGTGCCTGCTTCAAAGCTGAGATAAGATTGTAACTGGTCGGCAGACATTTGATTTAACTCCGCTTCAGTATGTTCAATACCTGATAGAATAAACTTACCACCAATAAGCGGTGCTATGAACGCTCCAACACCATTGAATGATTGTGCAAGATTTAAGCGACGGGTAGCGCCCTCTTCATCACCTAACTTGGTGATGTATGGATTGGCAATCGTTTCAAGAAAAGTTGCCCCTGCCGCCATTACAAACAATGCAGCAAGAAAGAAACTGTAACTTCTTGCAGAAGCAGCTGGAATAAACAGATAGGCGCCAATACAATACAGGATCAAACCAACAAGAATCCCTTTTTTATAGCCATACTTATGCATGAACCATCCTGCAGGAATTGCAACAAGAAAATAACCGAAGTAAACTGATGAATCGATTAAGGCACTTTCTGTATCTGTAAGCGTACATGCTTTCTTCAGGTGCGGAATCAAGATCGGGTTGATGTTGTGTAGAAAAGCCCAGAGAAAGAAAAGGCTGGTTACCATAATAAAGGCAACCAAAAAAGATTGTTTTGATTTCATATGCAAGTGGTCGTTCTGTTTTATTATTAAATTAAAGCGTCTGATAATTTTATCAGACGCTTTAATTGTTTATTTTTTAAATGCAACAACAGTCTGCTTCGATGTTCCTAAACCATCAATACCCAGCTCCATTACATCACCAGGTTTAAGATAAACCTGCGGATTCAAACCCAGGCCAACGCCTGCAGGCGTACCGGTTGAAATAATATCACCAGGTAACAGCGTCATAAATTTGCTTACATAAGAAATAAGCACCGGAATATTAAAGATGAGGTTGGCTGTTGAACCATCCTGCATTTTTTCACCGTTGAGTGTTAGCCACAAACGCAGATTGTGTACATCTTCCACTTCATCTTTTGTCAGCAGCCATGGGCCAATCGGCGCAAACGTATCGCAACCTTTTCCTTTATCCCATGTGCCGCCACGTTCCAGCTGAAATTCACGTTCGCTGATATCGTTGTGCAAGCAATAACCTGCAACATAGTCCATCGCTTCCGATTCTTCAACATACGATGCTTTTTTACCAATTACCACAGCAAGCTCCACTTCCCAATCTGTTTTTACAGAATCACGTGGAATCATCACTTCATCATTGGGGCCGATCAACGC
>JAACZX010000066.1 GCA_009996555.1 Chitinophagaceae bacterium
CTGACCAATATTTAAATGAAAAACTTTTAAACCTTTTTTCTTTGCTGCTTCTGCAAAGGGAACCAATTTCCTGATGGGAGAGGGGGGCATCTGTTCGCCACGCTTACTGATTGCTAACATATGTGTGCAAAGATAGGGGAGCAGTATCTTTCACTTCTTCCTGTATAAAAAAAGCCTCCGGATTTCCGGAGGCTGTATATGAACACGTTGATGATTTTACGTTTTTACTTTTCTACGGTTCCTAAAATGGTTAATACCTGCTCCTGATCAATGCCTAACAGTTTTACACGCACCTGTTTTGAAAACTGGCCGATGGTTGCTGCATTGTAAGTAGCTGTAATGGTACCTGTTTTACCCGGCTTGATCGGTTCTTTTGTATAATCTGATTTAGTGCAGCCGCAACCCGGCGTTACAGTTTCAATGATCACATCTTCTTTGCTGTTATTTGTGAAGGTGAAAGTAGCTGTTACAGGGCTGCCCAGCTTTGGTTTACCCAAGTCAACTGTTTCGCTGGTAAACTTTACAATGTCAGCTGGTTTTTTTGTTTGTGCATTTACTGCTGTAAATACAAACAGTGCAATAAATGCGGTCATTAACTGTTTCATGTATGCTTTTTTTACTGTTTAAAGATATTTAATGCCTGGTTGCCGGGTGCCGATTGGTCAGGTGTTTTCCACACTGTTCCTTTAATGTTCAGCACTTTTACCTGGCCGCTGTTATAATAGATGGTGATGGTTTTGTCAAACACACCTTCAGCAGCTGCGTTGTAACCTACTTTAATGGTTGTTTTACCGCCTGCTGCAACAGCCGTGCGGCTCCATTCAGGCGTGGTGCAACCGCAGGATGCCTGTACGTTATCAATTTTCAATGAGTCTTTACCAATGTTCTCAACGGTAAACACATGTGTTACAGGTTTCCCCTGTGGAATTTTTCCGAAATCAAATGTTGTTTCAGACAGTTTAATGCTTTCTGGTTTGGGGGTTGCTGTATTGGTGTTTGTGGTTGCGCTGTGGTCATGTCCATCATGGTTTTGTGCGAAACCCATAAAGCCCAACAGTAAACCGGCGCAAAGAGTAAGAGCATGCTTTTTCATAAATATTTATAATTAGTCCTGTAAAAGTAAGTATTAGAACAGACAGTTCATACAGCAGGAAGGTTGCCTTTCACAAAATTTTATTAGTGATTACTACTACAGGTTGTTGTTTTTCTTTCACCCTCACACAGTTTGTCGGTTTTTCACATCAATACCTCTCTTTTCACCAAACGGGCTTACGAGTGTTAATGTGGGGGTAAATCATTTATTTTTGCGGCATGGATTCAACCACTAACGAAACCTTGCAACTTCAGCAGCTTTCATTCGAGCATTTTAAGCAGGAGGTGTTACAGGATTACAGGATGGCTTGCCTCAGTCGTGAAGCCAGCCTGCTTGGCCGTAAGGAAGTACTTACCGGTAAAGCCAAGTTTGGCATTTTTGGCGATGGGAAAGAAGTGCCCCAACTGGCAATGGCTAAATTTTTTAAACCCGGTGATTTTTACAGTGGCTATTACCGTGACCAGACTTTTGCATTTGCAACAGGTGTGGCTACCATCAAAGAGTTTTTTGCGCAACTATATGCCGATCCTGATACGGCTAATGATCCGCACAGTGCAGGCCGTCAAATGAATTCGCATTTTGCTTCAGCATTTGTTGATGCCGATGGCAGGTTTCTTGATCTTGTAAACAGGAAGAATCTTACATCGGGCATGGCGCCTACGGCTGCACAAATGCCCCGTTCGGTGGGTTTGGCATTGGCTTCAAAACTTTTCCGAAACTCAGATGTATTGAAACCGTTTGCCAATCTTTCTGATCATGGCAATGAAGTATGTTTTGCCACCATTGGTGATGCATCAACCAGCGAAGGGCATTTCTGGGAAACCATTAATGCAGCTGCTGTTCAGCAAATACCGTTGGCTGTTTTTATATGGGATGACGGATATGGTATTTCTGTTCCCAAACAATACCAAACCACCAAAGGTTCTGTTTCAGAAGCATTGAAAGGATTTCAGAAAAAAGAAGGAACCAATGGTATTGAAATTTATAAAGTAAAAGCATGGGATTATGCCGGTATGTGCGAAGTGTTTGAAGCCGGTATTGAAAAAATCCGTGCCACACATACACCTGCTTTGTTTCATGTGGAGGAAGTAACACAACCGCAGGGGCACTCTACTTCGGGTAGCCATGAGCGTTACAAAACAACAGAGCGCCTGCAGTGGGAACGTGAGTGGGATTGTATTAAGAAGATGAAGGAATGGGTGATTGAAAACAATCTTGCAAACGATGATGAGTTAAGCGATATTGAGCGTGAGGTAAAAGAGTTTGTGCGTAGTGAAAAAAATGCGGCATGGCAGCAGTATGAAAAACCAATAAAGGAACAGGTTGCACTTGTAACAGATGCGTTGAGTTCCTCCATAACCGATATTACACAGCAGGAAGCGGTGGAAGCAGTGATAGAAGAACTGAAAGTACAACGTGAACCTAATCGCAGGGATGTAATGAGTGCTTTGTATAAAGGCATTATGGCAACAGGTGTTTCTTCTTCACCCGCACATACCTTGTACAATAAATTACAGGAAGAGAACAAGGCTTTGTTCAATTCGCATCTTTATCATGAAGGAGCTGCAAGCGCCATGAAGGTTGCTGAACTGCCCGCTGAATATGATGAGGAGGCAACAGTGCTGAATGGTTACGAAGTTCTCAACCGTTATTTTGATGAGTTGTTTACCAATAACCCCAAGGTTGTTGCGTTTGGTGAGGATCTTGGTTTTATTGGTGATGTGAACCAGGGCTTTGCAGGCTTGCAGGCAAAGCATGGTGTTAACCGCATTTTTGATACCGGCATTCGTGAATTGACTATTATGGGGCAGGGTGTTGGTATGGCTATGCGTGGTCTTCGCCCCATTGCAGAAATTCAATACCTCGATTATTTGGTGTATGGTCTGCAGCCGTTAACAGATGATGTGGCTACGCTTCAGTTCCGTACTGCAGGCAGACAAAGTGCACCGTTGATCGTTCGTTCAAGAGGTCATCGGTTAGAAGGCATCTGGCACAGCGGATCGCCAATGGGTATGATCATTAACAGTCTTCGTGGTATGTATGTGTGTGTGCCACGTAACATGGTGCAGGCTGCAGGTATGTACAATACCTTGCTGCAAAGCAGTGAGCCGGGTCTTGTAATTGAATGCCTGAATGGTTATCGTTTAAAAGAAAAATTACCGTCGAACCTTTCTTCTTTCACTGTGCCGATGGGTATTCCTGAAACGATCAGGACGGGAACAGATATTACCATTGTATCATACGGTTCCATTTTACGCATTATTGAAGAAGCTGCACAGCAGCTGGAGAAGGTGGGCATCAGTTGTGAGATCATTGATGTGCGTACGTTGTTACCTTTCGATGTGAATCATATTATTCTTGAATCATTAAAACGTACAAACCGTATTGCTTTTATTGATGAAGATGTTCCCGGTGGAGCTGCTGCTTACATGTTCAACAAAGTAATGGAGGAGCAAGGCGGCTATAAATATCTTGATGTTGCTCCACGCACCATTACGGGTAAAGCCCACCGACCGTCTTATGGCAGCGATGGTGACTACTTCAGCAAACCAAATGTGGAAGAGATCATGACTGTGCTGCAGGAAATGATGAGGGAATAAGCAAGTAGTGAATGGTGAATTGTGAGTGGTGAATAAGATCCCGCTATTGTGAAGTTGTTTCCTGTTCATTAAACACTTTAAGTATTTTAGCATTCACTATTGACCATTCACTTTCACAACAATGTCTTTCCTTTCCATTATTGACATACTCGGAACATTTGCGTTTGCCGTATCGGGAGCGTTCTCTGCCATGGAGAAAAAACTTGATCCCTTTGGTGTCATCATTCTTTCGTTTGTTACTGCTATTGGTGGGGGTACATTGCGTGATCTGTTGATTGGTGATACACCTGTTCGCTGGTTGCGCAGCGGTACAACAACCCTGGTTATTATTGCAGCCGCCATAGCAACCATGTTCTTTGGTAAATTTCTGAAGCGCTTTTCCATTACTTTATTCCTGTTTGATGCTTTTGGTCTTGGTCTGTTTACGTTGATTGGCGTGCAGAAAGGTTTACAGCTGGAGTTTAGCCCGGGTATTTGTGTGGCATTGGGTACCATTACCGGATCGTTTGGTGGTGTAATAAGAGATGTGCTGTTGAACAATGTGCCACTTGTATTCCGTAAAGAGATCTATGCGTCTGCTTCTATTCTCGGGGGAATTTTGTATCTGTTATTGCTGAAGGTAGATATGTTCTCGCCTTTTGCCTCTATCATTTCCATCATGTTTATTGTTGCCTTAAGGATCATTGTCGTTCGTTACAAACTTGCTTTGCCTGATATGTATCGCCGGGAATAACCGCCTGTAAGAAACAGCAACACTTGTACTTGTTCTTTCAGTAGATTGCTGTATTAATCTTTATACCATGCGCTATACATTATACCAGGTTGATGCTTTTACTTCAACTTTATTCAAAGGAAACCCTGCTGCTGTTGTTCCGTTGGAAAAATGGATCGATGATGCGTTGATGCAACAGCTTGCTATGGAAAATAATTTAGCTGAAACAGTATTTTTTGTGCCTTCACAAAAAGAAGGAGCAGATTATGACATACGTTGGTTTACTCCCGAACTGGAGATCAATCTTTGTGGCCATGCAACATTAGCAAGTGCTTTTGTTTTATATACGCAACTGGGGTTTACAAAAGCATCGGTTACATTCAGTTCAAAAAGCGGATTGCTTACGGTGGAAAAAAACGGATTCAAGTATGAAATGGATTTCCCATCGTGGAAACCTGAACGTATTACTGATTATCCTGATGGTATTGCTGAAATACTTGGCGTAAAAGAAATACTTGGTGCTTACAAATACCGTGATCTGTTGATTGAAGTGGCAACGGAAGAAGAAGTGATCGGCGCAAAACCCGACTTTACTGCCATGAAGAAAACAGGAGAGATGGTTATTCTTACTGCAAAAGGAAATACGGTTGATTTTGTTTCACGTTTCTTTGCGCCATCGGCAGGTATTGATGAAGATCCGGTAACAGGTTCAGCTCATTCGCAATTGATCCCTTTCTGGAGTGAAAAACTGGATAAGAAACGAATGCAGGCAAAGCAGTTGAGCAAACGTGGTGGCGATCTTGTTTGCGAACAGAAAAATACAGAACGTGTGATGATGGGTGGCGAATGTGTGTTTTATATGAAAGGCGAGTTTGAGATTTGAGGCAAGAAGTAAGAGGTACGAATGGCGTATTGCGGTGTCTGTTCACCTGAAAGCTGGCTGCACCCCATAATGTTTGGTGGGTGAGTAGTCAGTAGTGAATTGTAAGTAGCAGGATGTGGTGGTCTGTCGTCTGTCAACAATGGTCTTTTTTTATTCAACAAATCTTTTCCGCTGCTCTGCTGTTGGTAACATACAGCTTTCCTGTTTGCCAAACCATTTGTAACGGTTACGGCCGATCCATTTATAAATGCCGTCACGTAAAAATGCGGGAATGATCATTAGTGCATAAAATAATTTCCAGCCGCCATCTAAATGCCTGCATATTTTTAATGCAGCAGTTGATTCACGGTAAGCAATTCCATCTTCAATAAAAATAACCGACGTAATAACAGTGGGGTCAATATTGTACTGAGGTAAGAGTTGTTGTGCAGTTGTTCCTTGTAATGATCCAAACATCAGCTTCTTTTGCTTATCATGTTTCAGCGCAAACTGTATCCAGAAATTACAGAAGTTGCAAACGCCATCAAATAAAACCAACCTGTTCGGATGTTCCATACTTAAAGGTATTGGATGATCGCTGAAAAACGAAAGGCTGCCAACTGCAGCCTTTCGTTTCGTACTTCGTACTTTGTATTTCGTACTTATGTTTATCCCATATTGTGAAACACCTTCTGCACATCATCATCCTGTTCCAGGCGTTCAATTAATTTACTGATGTCTTCTGCCTGCGCATCGGTAACAGGAACAGTTGTAGTAGGGATCCATTCCAGTTCGGCACTCAAAGGAGTAATGCCTTTATCTTCCAGTGCTTTTTGCATGTTGCCAAAATCGGCAAACGCACAACGCACCACCAAAATCTCTTCGCCGTTTTCTCCCGTGCTTTCGCCCAATTCTTCCAAACCAAAATCAATCAACTCCAGTTCCATTTCTTCTGCATTTAAACCTTCGGGCTTCAGTTTAAACACACCCATTTTTTTAAACTGGAAACTTACTGCACCACTGTTACCCAACGAACCGCCACCTTTATTGAAATGACTTTTTACATTCGCAACAGTACGCACATGGTTATCGGTTGCAGTCTCCACCAAAATAGCAACACCATGCGGCGCATAACCTTCGTATAAAATTTCATCGTAGTTAATCAGTTCTTTACCCTGCGCCCGTTTAATCGCAGCTTCCACACGGTCTTTGGGCATTCCCACACTGCGGGCATTTTGAAAGCAACGGCGAAGAGCAGCATTTGTTCCGGGGTCGGGTCCACCGGCTTTCACAGCAATTACAATTTCTTTACCAATACGGGTAAACTGTTTGGCCATGCGGTCCCAGCGGGCAAACATGGTACTCTTTCTAACTTCAAAAATCCGTCCCATTATAAATCTGTTTTTAGTTTGTAGTATGTGGTTTTTTCCTGCCCGACTGAATCGTTCAGGCGGGGTTCCCGGCTTTCTCTCATCCAGCATCTGCATGGGCGTCGCACTCTTGTGCAGATGATTTTTATTCGGCAGATGAAGTGTTAGTGCAAAAGCATATTCTAAAACTACAGTCTGGCCTCCCTCTCTTTTGGAGAGGGGACGAGGGTGAGGCTGGGCGCAAATTTAGGGAGATGGGCTGTAAACAAAAAACGTCCCGCACAAGGCGGAACGTTTTGTATAAAATATCTGTGTGGAATATTAATCCCTGCGCTCAAAGTCTGATGCGTGTGGTAATATTTCCGAAGGATTTTTCAATTTGCTGTGATGACGGCTGTACAGGAAGTACACCACTAAACCAATCGCCATCCATGCAAAGGCAACTTTCAGTGTTTGCGAATCGAGGCCAATGATCATGGCTGTACAGATAATAACACCCAATGCTGATACTACAGGATAGATGGGTGTTTTGAACGGACGCTGAATGTTTGGTGCTTTTACACGTAAGATCCAAACACCTGCGCTCACCAATACAAATGCGAACAGTGTACCAAATGAAGTAAGATCGCCGGCAACATGCCCCGGTACAAACGCTGCAAACAAACCAACGAAAACAAACAGTATCCAGTTGGCCTTATAGGGAGTTTTGTGTTTTGGATGCAGTTCGCCAAATGCTTTCGGTATCAAACCATCATTACTCATTGTGTAGAAGATACGGCTCTGGCCCATCAGCATCACAAGAATTACAGAAGAGAAACCGGCAAGGATAGCAACAGTAACTGCTGTAGCCAGCCAACCATAACCCGTCATGTATTGTGAGATAGCATAAGCAACAGAAGCTTCACGTCCTTTTTCAGGATCAACAAAATCCTGCCAGTTGGCAACACCTGTTAATACGTGACCGAATAAAATATAAAGAATGGTACAAACTACCAGTGAACCAAGAATACCAATCGGCATATCACGTTTTGGATTCTTAGCTTCCTGTGCAGCTGTACTCACCGCATCAAATCCAATAAAGGCAAAGAATACAATGGCAGCACCGCCAAGAATACCTCCCCAGCCATGTTTGTTCCAGCCACTGTAATCGGCAATTACTTTACCTGCCTGGTCAGTAACAGGAGGTGTTCCTTCAGGAATGAGGTAAGGAGTGTGGTTTGCAGGGTTAATGAACTGCCAGCCAATTGCAATAAAGAGTAATACAATGCCCACTTTAATGAACACGATCACCATGTTTACAATAGCACTTTCCTGCGTTCCTTTAATAAGCAATAAGGTTAATAATAATAAAATGACGAGTGCCGGAGCATTCATGATACCTGAGTGGTGAACACCTGCAGAATCAGTAAAGCTTTCAAACGGTGAGTGGGTCCATTCATACGGAATAGCTCCTCCAAACAGCTTGTTTAAATATTCACTCCATGCAATAGATACAGTAGCTGCACCCAGAGCATATTCCATGATCAATGCCCAGCCAATGATCCATGCAACAAGTTCGCCCATGGTTGTGTAGCTGTATGCATAGGCACTACCGGCAATGGGGATCATGGCAGCAAATTCTGCATAACATAAACCTGCAAAGGCACAGCCAATTGCAGCAACAATAAATGAAAGGGTAACACCAGGACCGGCTGCCTGTCCTGCAGCAGCAGCGGTTCTTACGAAAAGCCCTGCACCAATAATGGCGCCGATGCCCAAGGCAACCAGGTTGCCGGCTCCAAGGGTACGCTTCAGGCCTTTTCCTTCGGCCTGTGCCAGCATCTGTTCCAGTGGCTTTTTAGCAAATAAACTCATACTTAGATTGGTTATAGATTTACGATTACTAACAATAATAAGCTGGAAAAATAGAGATTTATTGCAAATAACCATCAAAAGATTTATTAACGGTTTAACGGGGCTTGGGTGCAACCCGAATGCCGTATATTGCGGCTCATTTAACAAAGAAGCATGGGTAAGGGAAACCGGTTAACGATTTACATTATAGCAGCGATGATCCTTGGTATTGCAGTGGGTTATATTATTCACACCACGGCATCGGCTGAAACCATCCAGAGTTTTTCAAAAAATATCAAACTGCTCAGCAGTATTTTCATTCGTCTTGTGCAAATGATCATTGCACCATTGGTGTTTTGTACACTGGTGGTGGGCATTGCCAAACTGGGCGATCTGAAAGCTGTTGGCCGTGTTGGTGGGAAAGCGTTATTGTGGTTTGTATCTGCTTCACTTGTTTCGCTGATGCTTGGTTTGTTGCTGGTAAACCTGTTTAAGCCGGGCACACATATAAATTTATCGCAAGCCGATACGGAAGGTGTGAAGGATCTGATGACGAAAACATCAAGCTTCTCATTACAGAATTTTGTAGAGCATATTATTCCGAAGAGTTTGTTTGAGGCAATGTCTACCAACGAAATATTGCAGATTGTTATCTTCTCTATCTTCTTTGGTGTGGCAGCATCTGCCATTGGCGATTACACAAAGCCGTTAATTAAGGCGCTCGATGTGGCTTCGCACATCATTT
>JAACZX010000067.1 GCA_009996555.1 Chitinophagaceae bacterium
AAATTAAATCCGATGATTTGTTTTTCGTTTATCATATTCCAAATTTCCTTCAATATAATATTTACACTTTATGGAAAAGACCCTTTGTTGATACAAAAGGTCTGTTGCTACCGATAGCTTGCTGTTTCAAGACTGATGTCTGCCGAACATTTTTTATTCTGTTTTGCAGGGTTTCAACTGCTGACTTAAGTTACAAATGAAAGCATCGCTGCTTGTTTAATATTATAATTTATCCCAAAAAACTCTTGAGTTTAATTTGTCGCCGCCAATGGCAGTAGCTCCGGCATTATAGCTTGCAGTATTGGACGAGGCTTCAAGATCTGGATAAGAAAGCCTTCTGATAAAGCCCACACTGCCCAATGCACCAGCAACAGGGTTAGGAGTTAATGCAGGGAAGCCGCTTCTTCTGAAGTTGGCAAATGCTTCTGTACCGTTTCTGATATTTACGATCCAATATTGCGTATTGATGAGCTTTAGTGCATCAGCAGGAGTGTAGAGCACATTCGGATCATTTATATACGCTGTAACATCTGCTCCTGAAATAGGAGTGGTACCAGTGTAAAGAGAGTAAGATGCCATATCAGCTGCAATTGCATTATCGTAGTATATCTTGGCTTGTGCATCGCCACCGGGAATCCATCCTCTCTTCGCTGCTTCTGCAAGCAACAAAGATGTTTGCGCATAAGTTACCCAGAACTCAGGTACTCCCGGAGCAGCTACTATATTCACGTTAAACTGGGAGTAATTTAGTCCTGATCCTCTTCCACCTCTATAAGGGGCACCAGCTAAAATTGCATCACTGGTAACTCCCACTGGCGCACCATATTGATTTGCTAACACCATATCAGGTGAAAGGTTATTTGCAATAGCACCTGGATCGGGGTATTGTGCAATCAGGAACTTACCTCTTGGATCGTTCGTTAATTTTAATTGATTTACAAAAGGCTCAGCAGCGTAGTTAAACTGAGAGAAGTTCCGCAATGCTGCATTGTCTGCCTGCGAAAAAGCTGTCCCATCGTTTTTAACAAAGGCATTATCTGCGTTCGATGTCATCACACCTCCTGCAAATGCCTCTGCTACTATGTTTGCAGCTTTTGTTGGATCAAGTTTACTGTAACGCATTCCCAGGCGCAACAACAATGAATTGCCTAGTTTTTTCCATTTGGTTGCCTGGTCAGAAGCGTTTGAAGTTTTCGTTGATGGCTGCGCATTTGTACCATAAAAAAGATCAGCAGAAATATATTCACCACTTGTGCTTAATGCTGCAATTGATTCTTTGAGCTCTTTGTACAGATCTTCATATATGGCTGCATCATCATCATATTTTGGAAAAAATATTGCATCCGAAACTGCCTTTCCTGACTCTGAGTAGGGAACATCGCCGTAGCTGTCAACCAAACCCATAAATACCTGTGCTTTCCAGATGCGGATCATACTTTTTAAATTAACACGGGCTGTATTTGATCCTAAAATAAGTAAAGCCTGGGTAAGGTTTTTCACAGGAGGTGCATTACCATTATTCACTGCAGAATAAGATTGATCCCATTTGGGATTACTGCTGGCATCAATATCTACATTAAAACTAAAACCCTGGTTAGCTCCGGTGTTGTAAGGAACCACAAATTGCTGCACAATAATGTGTTCTGCATTCCATGTGCCGATATGGTTTCGCTGTGCACCGGCCAGCAGGAGAGCAGGATCAATTGATGTTACAGCATAGGGGTTGGTATTTATTTTTTCAAAATCCTTATCACATGCTGTTAGTAAACAGCCGCTGCAAACAATAAGAATCAGTTGTTTAATTATTTTAAGCATGTTGTTAGAATTTAACATTTAAAGTAAGATTGTAATTGCGTGTTGTTGGTAAGGATGAATTCTCGTAACCAGCCCTGATATCACCAGATGACTGGATCGCTTCGGGATCAAGACCAGGCAGATCTTTGTAAAGAATTGCCACGTTGCGGCAGGAAGCAGAAAGTGATAATCCTTTTACGAATTTCAATACTGCTACTTTGCCAATAAGACTGGTTAAATTATATGCCAAAGAAATGTTTCTGAGTTTTACAAAATCTGACTTGAATGTAAATGGATCACCTATCTGATCGTTTCTGTAGCCTGTCCAGTAATTCTGCAAACCATTGCCTGCAACAGTAATGGCAACAGTATTGGGCTGGCCGGTATTTACGTTAACACCTGGAAATACATAACCGCCTTCACGACCTGTCAATGATAATTTACTGTGACCTTGTCTTGTCATATTCAACAGTGTAGATGATAATACGGTACCGCCGAATTTATAATCAACATGAACACCCAGGCTCAGATTCTTATACGTGAATGTGTTATTCCATCCGCCCGTGAATTTTGGAATAGCGCTTCCTACCGGGTTAAAACCACCTGTAATACCTTTTGGATTTGTATTGGATGGAAGCGGGAACCCATTATTACCTACGAGAATATCGCCATTTGCATTTCTTCTGTATGTTCTTGTGTACAATTGGTTCATGGCTAAACCTTCAGTGTACCTGATCTCGCCAAGAAACTCATTACCTGTTCCATTAAAATAAAGCAGAAGAATTGTTCCGCTGGGATTACCCACATTCAACACTTCTGTTTTAAGGAATGCATTGTTCCAGGAAGTGGTCCAGTTGAAATTTTTGCTTTGTACAGCTTTGTATTCAACCATGGTTTCCAAACCGCTGTTCTTTAATGAAGCTGCATTTTGTTTTGAAGAATTATAGCCCGATGCAGTAGAAAGATTGACATCAATGATTTGTTCAGTAGTTACTTTATCAAATGCTGCAACATCTAACATTAACCTGTTTTTAAATAATCTTAATTCAAGACCTAATTCTTTTTCTGTTACAGTGAATGGCTGCAATAATGGATTTGGAGCACCGGTTCCGTTTATACTTGCGGTGGTTTGTCCGTTAAACAGGTTTGCACCAAGTCCATAAGTGAGCACGCCATCATAAGGATTTACTGAAGCTACACTGCCCACCTGTGCCCATGAAGCTCTTAACTTACCAAACGAAAGCCAGTTTAAATTTTGAAGCAGTTGAGAGAAAACAAAACTACCCGAAACAGACGAATAGAATTTACTGTTATTCGCCGGGTTTAAAATGGAGAACCAGTCATTCCTTGCAGTACCATTAATGTACAAAAGTCCGTTGTATCCTAATTCAACTACACCATAAAGTGAGTTTACACGCTGTTGGCTGTAGTTAAAACCATCACCTGCACCTTTCACTGTACCATTCCTGTAAGAATAAAGATCAGGAACGGTAAAGTTAGTAGCACTCTGCACCATATTTAAGTCGTTTGGTTGAGATTATATGCACCTCTGTAGGTAACGGTGGGAGTAGTAGTTGCAATGGTGGTGTTGGCACCTTGTCCATTCAATGTGTAAGATTCCATGAAGTTATCACCACGATCATAGTTGAATCTTCCCTGGGCATACAGCCAGTCAGTTATTTCATAACGCAGTGTAGTAGTACCGAGAAGTCGGTTTCTGTCTTCCTTATATTTTTGCCCGTATTGCAAAGCAAAGTAAGGATTGTTCACAGTGCCCTGGAATCCGCTTGTTCTCCATTCTGCATTCGTAGCAGGATCTTTTGCATTATCACGATAGGCTTCAATAGGAACAGAGATAGGCATCCTGTTAAAGAAGTTAACTGCGCCATCGCCTTGTGTACCAATTTGCGGAGGGTTAATATAATCTTCATCGGCATAGTTAACGTTTACCTGTAACCGAAGTTTTTTTGCAATGGTTTGATTTACGCCAATGTTGAAGATCCTTCTTTTATATTCATTACCCGGAACAATACCTTTTGCACTGGTTGTAGAAAGTGAGGTTCTGAAACTTCCATTAGCTCCGCCACCTGACAGGCCAAGCGTATTGGTAATATTTGTTCCTGTTCGCAGATAGTCAAACAACTGGTAAGGATGAGCAGAGTAGGGACGCATTTTTCCATCAAAATTGATGGTGGGCTGATTATCTAATTTAGCACCCCATCCCCACTGACCATTACCTTGAATTTGTGCTGCTGTTGTAAATTTTGCACCACCCTGCCCCTGGCCATATTCAGTTTGTACAATCTCATCCATAAAATTCAAAGCCTGTGAACTGGTATAGCTCGATGTAAAATCGACACCAATGCCCTGATTTTTTGCGCCAGACTTTGTTGTAATAATGATGGCGCCTGCTGCTGCTCTTGAGCCATAAATGGCCGCAGCCGCTGCTCCTTTTAATACGGTCATACTTTCAATATCATCAGGATTGATATTTGCCAGGTTATCACCACGGTCACGTGATGGATTGTTTCCTTCGTTGTTCCTTGCTTCCTGATCTAACGGAAGACCGTTGACAACTAAAAGAGGTGCGTTGTTTGCTCCTGCAAAACCAACCTGTCCACGCAAACGGATCTGGTTGCTGGCACCTGCACCTGCAGCGGGTGGAGTGATATTTAACCCGGCCACTTTACCCACGAGTGATTCGCCGAGATTGGTGGTTCGCTGCCTCACCATTTCATCTGTATTAACAGATGTTGTGGCATAACCCAGTTTTTTTGCTGCACGTTTTTCTCCCAATGCAATTACTACTACTTCTTCCATCGTTGTTTCATTCCTGGCAAGCGTTACAGAAACAGCAGCCCTGCCGTTAACAGGAACTTCCAGCTTTACAAATCCAATAGAGCTAAATACCAATACATCTGTTCCGGCAGCAGCAATACTGAAATTGCCGGATGCATTCGTAACAGTTGCTTTGTTGGTACCTTTCACAGCTACCGTTGCTCCGTTTACAGGATTATTTTCCTCATCAACAACAGTACCTGTAACAGTTTGTGCATTTGCTGCTGTAAAAAAAATCAGGAGGAAGAGTGAGAACAGTAACCTGATCAAACCCGTTTTAAATACGGGTTGGAGATTTTCCTTCATAATGCAATCGTTTTGGTTAAGTGATAAATGACCGGAGCGCTGAAAACTCAGCTGCCCGGTTTTATAATCTTACACAAAGTATTCAGGCTGCGTTCCAAAAGCTTCCAATAAAAAACTTCGGTGAATTTTATAAATGCAGATGAGATAAATTCATTTTCTTTATAACGTACTGTAGTGAATAAACGATTGCCAAGAACAGCTACTGTTTGTTCAGCGATATATGAATCAATTTGTACTTTGCCATACCACTGCTTCCGAACTACGATTATTTCCTCATATTATTGAAATAGGAGTAATCAAGAATAGTGCTATACGCCTCAATGGCTTTCCCGGTACAATTGACCGTTGCTTAAAACTGTATTATATACAGGAAGGTAAATTTGAATGGAGCATTAATGAACGGCTGCATACACTTTACCCCGGTGATGTGGCATTGGTATTACCCGGCGATGAATTTGGCAACCCTAACAAAGTACTGGAGATCGGTTCTTTTTCATGGATACATATACAGGTGAATAAGAATGAAAAAGATGAGCTTGTTACCGGTGCATGGAGCAGTTTATCGCAGGCGGAGTGTTATGCCATCAGCAAAGTATTACAAACCGATCGCTCACCGATCCTGCAGAAATTTACAGAAGCAGGTACTATTCTTAAATCTATCCAGACCGAATTGTTTACACAGGAGATAGGATGCCAGGCAAGAGTGAATCATTTAATTGATGAAATATTTATACAGGTAAGCAGGCAGTTTACAAGAATGTCGAACCCCGGGCGTGATTTCCCCAAAACATTTATGAAGCTGGAACAGGAGCTGCGGAATAATTTATCGCACCAATGGACGGTGGAAGAAATGGCTGCATTGGTTGGATTGGGCACCACACTGTTCAATGAAAAAGTAAAAAGCTATTCCGGCTTTTCACCGTTGAACTATCTCATCAACATCCGTATTTCAGAAGCCATCAAATTGTTGAAGGTACCCGACATCAGTTTAACAGACATTGCGTTGGACACTGGCTTTTATTCATCGCAACATTTTTCGACAACGTTTAAAAAATTAACCGGTTATACGCCCAGCGAATTCAGAAAAAATCATTTGGGAACAAACTAATTCTTAGCACATGGAATGTATCATCACCATAGAACTTGGCACCAATGCAGTAAGGGTTTATGCATTTGATCTTAATGGCAACATCATTGGTTCACTTAAAGGTTATTGCCCCACCTTTCACAGCGAGCCTGATTACAGCGAGCAGGATGCCGACCAGATCTTTATTACCATGTTGTATGTATTGAAGAATTTACTCAATGAAGTGCTGCATCCAAAAAAATACAAGGTGCTTTGTATTTGTTTCAGCTCTTCAATGCACAGTGTGGTGGCAGTAGATAAACGTGGCAACCCAATGGGGCATGCTATTACCTGGGCCGATAACAGGGCAAACAAAGAAGCGGCGGAATTAAAACATTCAGCACTCGGAAAAAAAATATACAATGCAACGGGTACACCATTGCATCCCATGTCGCCGCTTACAAAAATTGCATGGATTAAAAACAATGAAAAGGAAAAGTTTAAACAGGTAAGTAAATTCTTATCGCTGAAAACATACATTCTTCAGCAGCTTACAGGCGAATACATGATTGATTACAGTATTGCTTCTGCAACAGGCCTGTTGAATATTCATAAAATAAAATGGGAGGCAGAATCACTTCACTTTGCTGGTATTACGGATGCTATGTTGCCAGAGCTGGTTCCTGTTGATGCAAAAGTGGGTAAGCTGAATAAAGCGTACCAGACATCGTTAGGTTTATCCGCCGATACAAAAATTTTAGTGGGTTCAAGTGATGGCTGCATGGCTGTACTTGGCGATGGTGTTACCGGAGAGGGAACAGGCATTATTACTGTTGAAGATAGTGGTGCTGTGCGTGTGGTGAGTGATAAAGTAATGCAGGATGATAACCAGCGGTTCTTTAATTACCTGTTGACTGAAAATAAATATATATCCGGCGGACCAACAAATAACGGTGGCGTCATCTTCGAATGGTTTACACGGCAGTTTGGCGATTTTAAAAATCCGTTTGACATTGAACATACCATGCTGGAGCTGATCAGCGATGCATCGAAAATGCCCGTGGGTTCTGATGGATTATTATTTCTTCCATACTTGTTAGGCGAACGTGCACCTATCTGGAATGCCAACGCAAGAGGCGTTTATTTTGGCATGAACATTAAACACGAAAAAGCGCATTTTGTAAGAGCCACCATTGAAGGTATTTTATATGAACTGTACAGCATTGGAAAAACATTAGAAGAGCACAGAACCATAAACAGCTTCACGATCAACGGAAGCTTCGGCACATTGCCCTTCTTTACACAAATGGTTGCCGATATGTTTAACAAACCCGTTCGTTTGCGGGAGAATTATCACAGTGTGAGTTATGGATCATATTTGGTTAGTGCAAAAGAAATGGGCATTTACAAATCATTGGATGAAGCAGCAAAATCGGTAGTGCTGCCCGATCTTGTTACACCGGATAAACAGAACAACAAAATGTATTTGAAGTATTATCCAATATTCGAACGGCTGAGTACAAAGCTGGCAAGCGAGTTTGCAGACATCGCTGCTTTGCAGCATGAGTAAATCTGCTGTCAGTTCTTGATTGCCGCTGCTTGTACATCGTCATCATTTTCATTTTTCTATTAACGAATAAAACATAGAATGTTGATGCAAAGGAAATCTCTTGCCTTTTTATTATTATCGGCTCTGTTGTTTATTGCGGCAATTGTATGCTGGCTTTCGGATGAAACAAATTTAGCAGGTTGGTCGCTGGCCTTGCTTTTTCTATCTCTATCATTTGCTGTCAGGGAAAATAAATTATTGAAAGGGCTATCGTTTACGGCCATTATTTTTTCATCAGTTACAGTGGCCATGTTTCACCCGGAATACTTTAGTACATGGGGGAACTTTCCATTGAGCAGTACCATCATCCCGTTGATCCAGTTACTCATGTTTGGTATGGGCTCATCAATGAGCATGAACGATTTTGCTGCAGTTGTAAAATCACCAAAGGGAGTTATTATTGGTGTGTGCAGCCAGTTTGTTATTATGCCATCGCTGGGTTTTGCGTTGTCAAACACAGGTAATTTTCCTCCTGAAATTGCTGCCGGTATTGTATTGATCGGATGTTCGCCCAGCGGGTTAGCATCAAATGTAATGGCTTACCTCGCCAAAGCAAATCTTGCATTATCAATTACCATCACATCTATTACAACACTTATTGCTCCTTTTGTAACACCATTGCTCATGAAATTATTTGCAGGTGCTTTCATTGAAATAGATGTGTTGAAGATGATGTGGGATATTTTTAAAATGATCATTCTTCCTATTGGTGCAGGATTGTTATTTAATAAACTACTGAAGGGAAAAATACAATGGCTTGATAAGGCCATGCCGTTGATCTCGATGTTTGCTATTACAGCGATCGTTACCATTATTGCAGCTTCCGGAAGAGACAACTTGCTCAAAATTGGTTTAGTACTTATTGGCATTGCCTTGGTGCATAATGTTTTTGGATATATACTTGGTTACTGGAGCGGAAGGTTGTTTAAGCTTAATGAAAAAGATTGCCGCACCATTGCCATTGAAGTAGGCATGCAAAATGCAGGCCTTGCATCGGGCATTGCAAAAGAGTTGGGAAAGATTGCTACCATTGGTTTAGCTGCGGCAGTGTTTGGTCCGTTGATGAACATCACTGGTTCGGCATTGGCAAGCTGGTGGCATAACCGACCGCCTCTTGATCAATCAAACAACAACGACACAAACGATCACTCACACAAAAAATAAAAGCCATGCTGAAAATTAAAAACATACTATTTGTATTGATTGCAGCTGTATTGTTTCAGCCTTTGAAAGCACAGGAGGTGCAGATCAGCAAAGAACAACTGATTGCATTAACGCCTTTATGGACAGGCGAACGTTTCCCTGACGGTCGACCAAAAGTTCCGGATCAGATCTTACAGCGAATGAAAAAAGTAAGTGTGGAAGAAGCATGGGCTGTTATGAAAAACGCAGGTTATGCTTACCAGATCGCTGAAGGCTGGCAGTTGATACATCCCGACAGTGTGTTGGTGGGCCGTGCAGTTACTGCAACGTTTATGCCCGGACGTCCTGATGTTTGGAAAGCTATTGACTCGCTCGG
>JAACZX010000068.1 GCA_009996555.1 Chitinophagaceae bacterium
GGCGACGTGCAACACGATCCATCACATCCATCAGCAATGAATTATGATCAATAGCAACTGCTACTTCTTCAAAAATTGGAGCGCATTCAAATTGCGCAGGCGCTACTTCGTTGTGGCGTGTGCGTAATGGAATACCCAGTTTGTATGATTCATTTTCAAAATCACGCATAAAGGCATATACACGTTCGGGAATGGAACCAAAATAATGATCTTCCAACTGCTGGCCTTTTGCTGATTGATGACCAAACACAGTACGGCCGCTCAAAACAAGATCCGGCCTTGCATTATACATGGCTTCATCTACCACAAAATATTCCTGTTCCCATCCAAGAGTTGGAGTAACCTTGGTAATGTTTTTATCGAAGTAATAGCAAACATCAAGTGCAGCTTTGCTTACCGCTTCCAGTGCTTTTAATACAGGCCCTTTGTAATCGAGTAATTCACCTGTGTATGATACAAATACCGTAGGGATGCAAAGTGTTTTACCTTGCCCTATTTCCATAATGAAAGCAGGAGAGGAGGGGTCCCATGCTGTGTAACCACGTGCTTCAAACGTTGCACGGATACCACCACTTGGAAAAGATGAGGCATCGGGCTCCTGCTGGATCAATGCACCGCCATCAAATTCTTCAATAGCCGTACCATCGCCTTTTAATGTAAAGAAAGAGTCGTGTTTTTCTGCTGTTGTGCCTGTTAATGGCTGAAACCAGTGTGTATAATGTGTAACACCTTTACTTTCGGCCCACTGGCGTATGCCTGCTGCAATCTGGTTGGCGTTTACACGATCGATCTTTTTATTTCCTTTAATGGATGAAACAAGACTTTTGTATGCTTCATCGCTCAGGTATTCACGTGCTGTTTTTAACGTAAAAACATTCTGGCAAAAAATAGCAGTGATTTTTGGCGAGCTTACCTGAATATCTTCCTGCTGCGATAGATTTTTAATGGCCTGGTAGCGTAATGACATAACGTGTAATTAAAGAGTTTGATCAGTATGGCTTGCAAGAACCGCATGATCGTAAAACGGGTTGTTTGCGTTGCGAATTTCAGCTTTTTCAAGTGGAAAGAAAAGCAAAAAAAAATCCCCCGTTTCTGCGGGGGATCTCACAGAAAATATACAGTTGGTTATGGTTTTACAGAGCTTACTGTTTTGATAATGCGGGCTGCAACTTTATAAGGATCGGCCGCTGAGTTAGGACGACGATCTTCCAGGTAGCCCTTCCAGCCCCATTTAGGAACTACAACAGGGATACGGATAGAAGCACCACGGTCAGAAACACCATAGCTGAAATCGTGAATGCTTGCAGTTTCGTGTTTACCTGTTAAGCGCAGATGGTTATCGGCACCATACACTTCAATATGTTCTTTTATTACAGGACGGAACGCTTCACAAACTTTGTCGAAGATTTCTTTGCTGCCTGCAGTGCGTAGTAATGTATTAGAGAAGTTAGCATGCATACCGCTGCCGTTCCAATCCAATGAACCAAGAGGTTTACAATGCCAGTTGATTGCTACACCATATTTCTCACCAATTCTTTCGAGGAGGTAACGGCCCAGCCAGATCTGGTCACCAGCTTCTTTCGCACCTTTAGCGAAGATCTGGAATTCCCATTGGCCTGCTGCTACTTCTGCATTGATACCTTCTACATTCAATCCTGCTTCTAAGCAAACATCCAAATGTTCTTCAATGATATCACGACCAAATGCATTGTTAGCGCCTACTGAGCAGTAATAAGGACCTTGCGGGCCAGGGAAACCTGCTGCAGGGAAGCCAAGAGGTTTGTTTGTTTCAGGATTCCAGAGGAAATATTCCTGTTCGAAACCAAACCAGAAATCATTGTCATCATCATCAATATGTGCACGACCGTTTGATTCATGTGGAGTACCATCAGCATTCAAAACTTCACACATTACTAAATATCCATTCTTGCGTTGTGGATCAGTAATAATATATACAGGTTTTAATAAGCAATCAGATGAACCACCGGGGGCTTGTTCTGTTGACGAACCATCGAAACTCCACATTGGACAATCTTCTAATTTACCACTGAAGTCTTTTTCGATTTTTGTTTTGCTGCGAAGGCTTTGTGTTGGTTTGTAACCATCGAGCCAGATGTACTCAAGTTTTGATGCTGACATGTTTTACCGCTTTGATTTAAGTTTAGAAAAACAATAAATATTGCTATTGCGGTGCTAATTTACGATTGAAAATGTTTTTTAACTAAAAAAAATTAGCAATATTCCCAATTGAAACGTTTGTTAGTGTGGAAAAATTTATATGTTATTTATTTTAATATTTTTTGTTTCCAGTCAATTGTGGCAATGATGGGAACAAGAATAAAGGGGAAAAAGATAGCACGGTAGCGCACAATGGCTCCTAACTGCGGTACAATATAACCGGTGAGTAAAAGCAATACCATTGATACAAGAAAAAGGAACTGCACCACGGAATGTTTATACGGGTTGTCGTTGTACTTAAAGAACCAGATTGACACAAGTATCCAGATCAGCAAAATTTCCAATGCACTTATTACATATAGTGGCGAAAGAAACTCGGTAATATATGGACGGACCAATGCATGGTTTAATGCCTGCGGTGCATTTTGCATAAAGCTTGTAAATGTTGGCTCCAGTTTTCGTTGCGGCAGAAAAGAGTTACCGCCAAGGCTGATAAAGTCTTTGTTACGAAGCGTAATGGAAATGGGCAGGTTGAGTTTTGGATGAATGTATTTTCCACCAAAGAAAGCAGCACTGCCAATAATGGTCACCAGCAGGAAGGCGATCCATTTACGTTGAAAGAACCGTTCGGCCAGCCACCATGCAGCTAATCCGGGAACACAGGCCAGCACCACATGGTTACGCACCGGAAAAATTGCGAACAACAACAGTAGTATAAGGGCAATGTTCTTTACACCCAGCTGTTTGTTCTTCAATCCAAAATACATGATGTACACAATCAGCGAAAGGTACATGAAGATGAGCCCGTCTTTATGAATACCGGAAGACCAGAACAGGAATGAAGGAAAAAGAAAAGTTGCACAGGTGATCAATTGCTTTTTGCCCGGAAACACATCATTCATAACCCTGATGAATGCAATGGGACCAAAGAACGTAATGAATGAATAAAAGATCACATTCACATAATACCTGGATCCGCTCAGTACATTAAACAATGAAACGATCTTTACCATATAGGTATGCTTCAAGTCATTCCAGTAAGAATTAACACTTGAAAAGAGGTGGCGGTAATCTCTGTCGTAAGGATTATCAAATATGCCCAGGAAATACCGTAGCGGGTCGTGGTACAAAAGTCGGGTGTCTTTTTCTGCATCAAAGAAAAACTTCCAGCTGTCGGACGATGAGGTATAGTTTTGAATGCGGCTGTAATAGTAGCCATAAACAACGCCAGCTGCCACTTTCAGCAGAAAAAGTCCAATAATCCAGTATTTTGGTAACCCTGCCTGTTGAATAAATTTTATCCTGGTTATTAACCAGCAAAACAGAACAAGGTAAACAGCAAACAGTATATAAGTCATGTGTTGGGGAGCAAATTAAAATATTTCTTTTCACAGTTTCAAACCATTGCCCCTGCATTTGTACTTTTGCGCTTTCTTACACATCATGGAAATAACAGTAAAGACCGCACAACAGCTTCGTTTAACCGAAGAAGAATTTGAATTAATTAAGCAGAAACTTGGCCGCACTCCCAACTTTAATGAACTCTGTGCCTTTAGTGGCATGTGGAGTGAGCACTGCAGTTATAAAAACTCCATCAAATGGTTAAAAACATTGCCCCGTGAAGGCGGACGTATGTTAGTGAAGGCTGGTGAGGAAAATGCCGGTTTAATGGATATTGGCGATAACCTTGGTGTGGTATTTAAAATTGAAAGTCATAATCACCCGTCAGCTATTGAACCTTTTCAAGGTGCTGCAACAGGCGTAGGTGGTATTCATCGTGATATTTTCACCATGGGTGCACGCCCCATTGCTGCACTCAACTCACTTCGTTTCGGAAATCTGAAAGAAGCAAAAACACAACACTTGCTGGGTGGCGTTGTGCATGGTATTGGTCATTACGGCAACTGCTTTGGTGTGCCAACTGTTGGTGGCGAAATTTATTTTGAAAACTGCTATCATACTAATCCGCTTGTGAATGCCATGAGTGTGGGTATTGTAAAAGCGGGTGAAACCGTTTCTGCAACTGCAGAGGGCTTGGGTAATCCTGTATTCTTTGTGGGTAGCGCCACCGGTAAAGATGGTATTGGTGGTGCAAGTTTTGCAAGTGCTGATATTACTGCAGAAAGTGCAGAAGAATTACCGGCAGTGCAGGTAGGCGACCCGTTCCAGGAAAAGAAATTATTGGAAGCTTGTTTGGAAGTAATTCAAACAGGAGCTGTAGTAGGCATGCAGGATATGGGTGCAGCGGGCATTATCTGTTCTACTGCAGAAATGAGTGCAAAAGGTGGCGTAGGTATGCGTATTGATCTGGATAAAGTTCCAACACGCCAGCAGAATATGAAAACATGGGAACTGTTGCTGAGCGAAAGCCAGGAACGTATGCTCATGGTGGTAGAAAAAGGTAAAGAGCAATTGGTGTTGGATGTGTTTGAAAAGTGGGATCTCCCTTGTTCTGAAATCGGCGAAGTAACCGATGATGGCTTGCTTCGTTTCTATATGAATGGTGAGCTGGATGCTGAACTTCCTGCACACGATTTAGTGTTGGGTGGTGGCGCTCCGCAATACACAAGAGAGTACAGCGAGCCTGCATATTTTGAAAAGATCAAAGCATTTGATGCCAACAGTATTGCAGTGCCAGCTGATCTGAAAGCAACAGCAGAGCAGTTGATTCAAATACCAAACATTGCCAGCAAACGTACAGTTTATCATCAGTACGACAGCATGGTGGGCACCGGTAACTCAAGCACCAACGCACCAACCGATGCAGCAGTAGTGCATGTTAAAGGCACCACAAAAGGCATTGCTGTTACAACCGATTGTAACAGTAAATATGTGTTTGCCGATCCGTATAAAGGAGCAATGATCGCTGTAAGTGAAGCTGCACGTAACATTGTGTGCAGTGGTGGTTTGCCATTGGGCGTAACCAACTGTTTAAATTTTGGTAATCCTTACGATCCGCAAGTATATTACCAGTTTGTACATGCCATTAAAGGTATGGGCGAAGCCTGCGTGAAGTTTGATACACCAGTAACCGGCGGTAACGTAAGCTTTTATAACCAAAGCCCTGATGGTGCAGTTTATCCAACACCAACCATTGGTATGGTGGGTTTGCTGGAAAACATTGCAGATAAAATGACACTCGACTTTAAAGAAGAAGGTGATGTGATTTTCCTTGTTGGTAAAGCAACAGACAATATCAGTTCAAGCGAATATTTGCATAAACTACATGGAGTGGAATTCAGTCCCGTTCCTCATTTTGAACTGGAAGAAGAATTTGCACTGCAACAAAAGATCGCAGCACTTATTGGTAAAAAACTGATCGCTTCTGCACATGATATTAGTGAAGGCGGTTTGTTTGTAACATTAACTGAAGCTGGTTTCAATCGTAACCTTGGATTTGCTGTAACAGCTGCTGATAACAATATCCGTAAAGATGCTTATTGGTTCGGCGAAGGACAAAGCCGTGTGGTGGTAACTGTGAAGAAAGAGCAGCTGGAAGCATTTAAACAGGAGTTGGGCAGTCATCCATACAGCGAGTTGGGTGTGGTGACTGCTGGTGGTATTGAAATAGATGGCAGCAATTGGGGAACGATCCTTGAGTGGAAAGAAAAATATGATACTGCTATTGAAAGTTTATTAGCAGGCCATGAAAGCGAACATGCGTTAACAGCATTGTAAGCCCAAGCCCTAAAGGGAGCAGACTAATAGACTCGTTGGTTTAAAACTCAATACAGAATGATAGCTTTCTTTGAATTTGTAGCTGAGTTATTTATTCAGATTGTTTGGGAAAGTGTTTTGAATTTCACAGGAGCTTGTATTAGATTCCCATTCAGCAAAAAGAAATTTAAACAACTATTGGAAGATGGGATGAGTCCTCTTACAGGAATAGCTGCCGTGGTTATAATTATAGTGATGATACCTGTTTTAAAATAATCAGAAGAATGAAAACAAGTATTAAATAATAAAAATCTTAATTTAGCATTGTAACGAAAGCATGCCACAGTGAAAATTCGCTGTGGCATTTTATTTATAAAAATATAGTCATGAATAAGAAGATTGCCATTATTGGAGGAGGAAACCTGGGTGTTGCTATTGCCGAAGGATTGATCAAAAGCGGATTCTGTTTGCCCAGCCACATTATTATTACCAAGCGTAATATTAAAACGCTTAACGATATTGAAAGTAAAGGTGTATTGGTATCAGCCGATAATAAAGAAGCTGCCCGTTATGCCGATTTGATAATACTTGCAGTAAAACCTTTCCAGATCAAAGACGTGTTGCTCGATATGAAAGAAGAGCTGAATGCGCAACGTCATGTGCTGGTGAGTGTAATTACAGGTATTACCATTAAAGATATACAGGAATGGGTGGGGGCAGATATGCCGGTGATACGTGCCATGCCCAATACAGCTATTGCCATTCAGGAAAGCATGACCTGTATCAGCTCAATTAATACAGTACAGGAGCAACTGGATTATGTGCACGACTTGTTTACCCAACTTGGCCGTGTGGCATTGATTGATGAAAAACTGATGGATGCCGCAACCGTACTGGGCGCATGTGGTATTGCTTATGCATTACGTTATATCCGTGCAAGCATACAAGGTGGTATTGAAATTGGGTTTGATGCAAAAACGGCCACACTTATTGCTGCACAAACGGTGAATGGTGCTGCTGAATTACTGATCCAGAAAGGATCGCATCCTGAAGCCGAGATCGATAAAGTAACCACACCCCGTGGTTGTACCATTGCAGGATTGAATGAAATGGAACACAGCGGTTTCAGCTCATCATTGATAAAAGGGATCAAAACAAGCTATGACAGCATTGGGAAGTAGGTTAGTATAAATGTCCTGTTTCAAGATCAAGCTGGTAGAGTTTCAAAAAGAGAGCAGCCTTTGTTTTTGTTCCCGGAGAGCCAACACCATAAATGCCTGTTGCAACAGACAGTAACCCTAAGCCGATGATATCCCCAACAGAAACCGTTGTAACCATGCTGATGTTTTTTGAAGCCCAGCAATAAAAGTTATTGTTGTACTTCTCAAGTTTAAAAAATATGTCGGCTGTTTTAATAAACAGGTTCTCACCGTCTGAAAACCCCCAGATTTTTCGAATGGGATATTGCTTGCCTTGCTCATCTTTTACAAACAACATGTGAGCATGCTCCGATTTTTTAATTTCATAATCCTGTATTGAGGGACGGTTGTTTTTGAATTCATCGTATGTCAGATACACTCCTTTTTTTAATGATGTGCTGTGCAGGATTTCAATGCGTTGGGTGCTTGTCGAAAAACTGTCTACCTGTTCGGGGGAATACTTTCTGCTATTTTCTATTTTTGATAGATAGTTTGTTTTTGCAAGTTTGTCAATTGCAGCAGTAAGAGCAGTTTTCAATAATTCTTCATCAATCAATGCTAAATTCTGTTTGTAGTGAAGAATTGCTGTATCAAATCTTAATAAGGGAGTAAATCTTTCATCCTGTTTGGCATAAAATTCAAAACAAGTAATAACTCCCGGTAATAAGGGTTTCTGCATTTTGATATTGTAATCTCTCACTTCAGTGTTTTCAATCTCTTTCGATAACCATAATTTTCGTATTACCAGTACAAGCCTTGAGTTTGATTGATCGTTAAATAGTAGTTGTGGTTCCAAAAACGAATACACAGAACTTGCGGTTGCTTTTTCTGTTTTCAAAACCGTTACCCATGATTTATTCCTGCTTCGGGTGATTTTGTGGAACCCAACGAACGATGAATCATTTCGCTTATCATATACCTCCAGCCCAGAAAACGATAATGCTGTTCTTGTAACGGTCTTGGGTGCTTTCAACTCTACTGTAAAAGTTGAGAAGTCTTCAGCTCCCAGCTGCTTTCTGGACGTAGCCTGACTATTCGTGTTTTGAACCCACAAAAACAAAAAAGACAATGCAACTAATATTTTCATATATCGTAACATAAGATACAAAACCGGCCATTTGCAGCTTGAATGGGCTAAAAATAACTGTTCGGTTCCTGTTTAACAAGCGTTGGTATTCTCTTTCCTTCAATTTTTCCACAGGCTTCCCAACTGATTTTTTTCAATCAAAAAAATCATCGTAGGTTTGCATGACCTCCACTATTTATTTATTTCCATTTTACATTAAGGCAGGTCTGTAAACTTGAAAATCTTTTTTTATGGCCAAGTACATTTTTGTAACCGGTGGCGTTACATCATCATTGGGTAAAGGTATTATTGCGGCATCTTTGGCCAAATTGTTACAGTCCCGTGGGTTTAAAGTAACCATTCAGAAATTCGATCCTTACATTAACGTTGATCCGGGTACACTTAATCCCTATGAGCATGGCGAGTGTTTTGTAACCGAAGATGGAGCCGAAACAGACCTGGATCTTGGTCACTACGAGCGTTTCCTGAACATTCATACTTCGCAGGCAAACAACGTTACAACCGGCCGTATTTATCAAACCGTAATTAATAAAGAAAGAGAAGGTGCTTACCTCGGTAAAACTGTACAGGTGGTGCCGCACATTACCGACGAGATCAAACGCCGGATGCTGTTGTTGGGTAAAGACGGGAAATATGATATTGTGATCACAGAAATCGGTGGTACTGTTGGTGATATTGAGTCGTTACCGTTTGTAGAAGCTGTCCGTCAAATTCAATGGGAATTACCCGAAGAAGATTGCCTGGTGGTGCATCTTACATTGATCCCTTATTTGAAAGCGGCAAAAGAATTAAAAACAAAACCAACCCAGCACAGCGTTCGTTTACTGAGCCAGGAAGGTGTGCATCCTGATATTATTGTTTGCCGTACAGAACGTCCGTTGAGTACAGAAATCCGTCGCAAGATCGCTTTGTTCTGTAATGTAAAGCCAGAAGCCGTAATTGAGTCAATTGATGCTTCTACCATTTACGAAGTGCCGTTGTTTA
>JAACZX010000069.1 GCA_009996555.1 Chitinophagaceae bacterium
AAACGGATGATATGCCAAATGGGTTTTTGCGCAAATTGATTTTCTTCAGTAAGCCAGTCTTCCAGTTTTTTTTCTGTTGCAACGGTGATGGTTGATGATAAACCGTGCGCCTGTAACTCCCTGCACCAGTTTGTTTTTTCAGCAAGCTCATGTACTGCTTTTTGCCTGGCGTTAATAGTATCTGCTGCGGCAGGCGACAACAGCCATTTGCTCATCAACTGGTTTCCCTGCTGCGATTTTGTGCGGTTGATATATTGATACAATGAAGCCCTGCCAAATATATCCAGATCACCTGCGTATACATGTTCATCGTAATAAAATTCGGCACCATCTTTTTGATGTGTATACCTGTGTTGCAGGTACAGCAATTCTTCTTCATTAATGCGGTTGAGCCGCTGCAGATGCTGAATTGCTTCATTATTTGCAATGTCTTTCTTTACAATATATAGAAACGCAACCAGCCCCGTAATAAAAGCAATGACAGCAAACAATACTCCGGTTGACCAAAGCAACCAGCACAAAACAGCTGCTGCAATCAATACAAGGAAACGCACCCAGCCCAATAGCTGTTTTCGTTTCTGCAAATTGCTTAGCCGGGTTGTGAGTAAAGAGATCTCCTGCTGATAGTATTGCTGCGGATTAACTGTGATTGCCATGCTGTAAAACTATGAAAGAAAGCAGGACAGTTTTCTTTGCATTTTATCAACAGAAATAAATGTATTTTTGCAGTCCATTAGTACTTTGTACTTCCAACTTTGTACTTCGTACTTGAACTGGGGCTGCCTGGTTTTGACAGCGTAGATCTTTGAAGGTGTAAGCATGCCGTGCGTTGGGTAATTAGCACGTAAATCTGAATACTCAAAACTCAAATGGCAATACACAGTATGCCATGGCTGCGTAATCAGTGATTATTCAGTCATTAGGGCCGCCGAACAGGTTGATCTGTTACCAAGTTCCGCCGCCGACTCAAAAACAAAACAGGTTGCTGTAACTGAAGGCTGTGACCGTTACAAAAGACTCATTCAGCTACGCTTTATATTGGTAGGTTCAGGTCCTGTATAATGCCGACAATTAATCGTGAAATAAGCATGTAGAAAGCTTTTGGAGAATATGTTTGGACAGCGGTTCGAGTCCGCTCAGCTCCACAAACAAAAAGCCTCTTGTGTTACGCTACGCAAGAGGCTTTTTTATTTCGTATAGTATTACAATATTACTTTGCTACATTTCCTTTTTCAACAACAAACTGGTTAGCCGTAATAGAACCTGATCTTTCGAATACATTTTTTTCAACAAGGTGTTTTGCCCGCACAATATCTTTAAACTGAAACACTGTACCATTGCTGTTCACATTTGTAAACACATTTGATACAAACTGGCTCACCTGTACACCTGTAAGCATAATCAATGCACTATTATCAACAGTTGAACAATTACTGATCTTGTTATTACTGAAAGACAGGTTAGGCCCGAGTGTACTTTCATCATTACCTCCACGGTAAATATTCAGTAACTCACCCTTGTTATTGCTGAATACATTCTGATTGATTATGATCTTCTCTGCATTGTAATAACCTTTATCATCTTTTTCCTCGGCCATGCTGATCATGTTTGTTGTATGATTGCTGAAACTGTTATTTCGAAAAACAATACTGTCAGCAACCATCGATTTGTGTGCATAGAACAAACTTTTACATCCTTGCAAGGAAGAAAGATTGCTGATGGAACAGTTGCGAACAGTTAAGTTGTAATGACTGCTGAGCCCTGCACTGTCGCTGGAAATAAAATAAGTTGCTTTCAGTTCTTTTCCATCAAATGAAAGATTGTTTAACGTAAGATTCCCGTTTCCTGAAACAACAAATGCTGCCAGCATGGGTGCAGTAATGATCTTAACTGCGGTTTTTTGTTTTGTAGTAAACTGTACCTGCTTTGAAATAATAAATGGACTTGTGAGCTGATATGTTTTGCCGGTAAGTTCAATAATAACGGGTTTGCTATGGCTAAGTTGTGCATACACTTCATCTGCTGTACGGCATGCAACAGTTTGTACAACTGCCGGTGGATTGTTTTTTGTTTGCTGAAACCATTTTGCACCACAGGCTGAAAAAGCATTCGCCTGTATCTGTTTCATCAAAGCAAGATTTGAAAAACCCGGTTTGGTAGAAAGCTGTTTTGTTAAACGTGAGCCTGCAATCCTGTTGATGGAATCAAGTGCAGGTGAAGGGCTGTTGTTTTTACTAACCGGAAAGAGTTTTCCATCATTTTTCTGTGAGCTGAATGTTGTGCGCACAAACCCATTGAGCAGGTCTTGTTTCATGATTGTGCTCACTTCGTTACCTGCAAACGAAAATCCATCTGCCTTGTCGTAAACATTGTGCAGAATTTTGTCGGTCGTATTATAGAATAAATTGTTGACGAGATAAGTGTTAGCAGGAGGGAGAGTACGCTCTGCATCACTTCCCTCGCATAAGCTGATGGGAGTACAGTCAACAAACGTATTATTGGCAATTACAGCATCTGTTACCTGTACATAGCGGTGAGCAGGGGAGTTGGGGATGCCATTCATAACAGATAAGGGCGAACGGAAATCAACACCCCGGCATTTGTAGAAAAAATTGTTCACCACCCATTGTCCTTTATTGATCACACGCACGCCGCCTGTTGCAGCTTTGCCATTACCAAGAAAAATGTTATTCTCAACTGTATTATTATCACCGTGCCTTAGCACCACACTGCCTTGCGATTCTTTAAACACATTACCACGAACAACATTGCTGCCCGATTTGATCGATACAATTTCTGTTTCGCCATCGCAGTATTCAAAAAAGTTATCAATGATCTGCGTGTTGGAATTGAACTGGCAGTGTTGCGATACTCCCACACGGATAATTTCACCTGAGTTGGATGCAAGTGCCGGTCTTCTGCCAAAATAATTGTGATCAATGGAATGAAAGTTTTCCCTGCTTCGTTCATCATCAAGAATCACCGCCAGCAGTACACCCATATTCTTTTTGTCTTTAAAACTGCAATGATCAAGACGGTTATTCTTTCCATAAAACGACACCCAGTAATTCTCCTGCATGCGTTTGGGATTGTTGAAATTATCTACAACCGTGTTGGTTACACGACAGTTGTTGGCAACATTATCTTTATCTGCACGGAAATTGATCACAGGATCATTGCCTGCATAACCATTTGTAAAATAGAATCCGTCAACAACAATGTAGGAGCCTCCTAAACGTAATTGCGAATTGCCGGTGATCTTTACTTTACCTGCAGTTTGTGCTGCAAATACAATAGGTTTTTCTTTTGTGCCATTGCATTTCAGTTTAATACTTACGTTGTTCCATTCTCCGTTCTGCAGTAGAATGCTGTCGCCGGGCTGTGCTTTTTTTGCAGCGGCATGTAATTCATCAATCGTTCTTACCAAAATCGTATCAGCAAAAGCAGAAGAAATAAAAAGCAGAAAAGAGGAGAGAAGAAGCAATCGTAATCGTGTCATGTGTATTGTATTTTGTTTAGCTTATAATGGTCGTCTTAAAGATGATTCCCTGATCATAAGTTTAGGTTTCAGCACTTCCTCCACATCACTCATATCTTTATCCTGGTGTACTGTTTCAATAAAAAGTTTTGCTGCAAGTTTTCCTAATTCAAACGCAGGTTGATCAACACTTGAAATACTTGGCGACACAAGACTTACCACCGGTTCATTATTAAATCCTACAAGACCAATATCATGCGGCATACTCAACCCTTTTTCTTTAATGGCCAGCATAGCGCCAATAGCCATACGGTCGCTGATGGTGAAAATGGCATCAGGTCTTTTTTTCATGTTCAGCAATTCTTGTGTAGCCAGGTAGGCATAATGCTGGTTGAAATCGCAATTAATGATCAGGTCATCTTCCGGTTTTATTCCATGATTTTTTAATGCTTTGAGATAACCATCAAGACGCAGATTGCTGATGCCGAGGTTTTTTGGCCCGGCAAGAATGGCAATGTTTTTATAACCCTGTTCAATCAAATGCTCTGTTGCCTGCAGTCCGCCATCTTCATTATCAATACGCACACCCGGCGCTTTCAGGAAAGGAGTTACACGATCAAACACCACCATCGGCATTTTTTTATCCTGTATCTTTTTAATGTGGTCAAACACTTTTGTTTCGCTGGATACAGAAATAATGAAACCATCAACAAGACTGTCAAGCATACGTCTTGTATTAACGATCTCCCTTCCAAACGATTCATTACTCTGGCACACCATTACAGTATAACCGGCTTCAAGTGCTACTTCGTCAATGCCCTTTACCATGGTGGAAAGCACATAATCAAGATTGGGCACTATCACCGCAATGTTGTGTGTTTGTTTTTGTTTGAGACTTAAGGCAAGTTTATTCGGCACATAATTCAACTCTTCTGAAAGCGCAAGAACAGCTCTTTTGGTATCAGCATTTACATCGGGTGCATTACGCATGGCCCGTGAAACGGTTGAGAGTGAAATATTCAGTCTTCTTGCAATGTCTTTTATAGTGGCAGGCTTCTCCATATTTTGAAATGATTTAGTAAAACTAAAATAAACATCATTACGGAAATACCGGCAGCGTTACCGGTAACGTTACCAGTATCAAAAATTTATAAATTTGTTTAATTAAAATGAAAATGGGTGATAAAAATCCAATAAACCGGATAAATTTTTAAAATTTTCAAACAGGCGTATTTTAAGCTCCGGTTGATTTTCGGTTTAATATTACAATCAGAAGTTTGCCGTATGAGAAAAATAAAAGCCATTACAGCTCCTTTTACCTGTTAATGATTGCCCTTTTTCCGGTCTGCTTACTTCTCTTTCGCTGATCACACCTCAAACAAATTATTCAAATCAAAGCACAGTATTTTATTATGAGTTCATTTAATGGCAAAGTAGCATTGGTAACCGGTGGAGCAAGAGATATTGGTCGCCAGGTATCACTTAAACTGGCAGCAGCAGGCGCCAAAGTATGTATCAACTATTTCAATAATGAAGAGCAGGCAAACGAAACACTACAGCTTATTAAAGATGCAGGCGGCGAAGCAATTCTTGTGCAGGGCGATATGACAAAATCGGCTGATGTGCAGAAAGTGATAGCCAATTGCACTGCTGCTTTTGGTGATTCCATTCATGTACTTGTGAATGTGGCCGGTGGTATTATGGGGCGTAAACCTTTGGCCGAACTTGATGAAGCATTTTGGGATGCAGTGATCGATGTGAATTTAAAGTCAGCTTATCTCGTTACAAGAGCTGCTGTGCCGCACATGACAAAAGGCGGTGCTATCGTCAATTTTTCATCACAAGCTGCAAGAGATGGCGGCGGCGGCGGTGCATTGGCTTATGCAACAGCAAAAGGTGCTGTACTGACTATGACGAGGGGGTTGGCAAAAGAACTTGGCCCAAAAGGAATAAGAGTGAATTGTGTATCGCCTGGTATGATCAATACAACCTTTCATAACACATTTACAAAACAGGAAATAAGAACCAATGTGGCTGCTTCCACTCCGTTAAGAAGAGAAGGCGAAGCAAGCGAAGTAGGTGATCTTGTTGTATATCTCGCAAGCGATGCAGCTTCGTTCATTAATGGCGAAAGTGTAGAGATCAACGGCGGTACTTATTTTGTTTAATTGTGTTTTTGTTTTGTGCTATCACTGAAAACGTTTTTTAGATGCTCCGTTTACTTCCGATCATAGTTCTGTTTGTTTTGCCTGCGCTGCTTGCAGCACAGCATCCTGTTACTTATTTCACAAAAGCTGAAGCGGCACAGTTAAAAGCTGATCTTGTAAAATATCCATTGCTGAAACAATCGTTTACAGAAATGAAAACAGAAGTGGATGCATGGGTGGGTAAAGATGTGGATGTGCCTTTGCCAAAAGATCCTGCAGGTGGTTATACGCATGATAAACACAAAGCAAATTACACGCTCATGTTTCATGCGGGCATTCTTTATAATCTTACAGGTGATATTAAGTATGCAAAGCTGGTAAAGGATATGTTTTTGAAATATGCAGTACTGAATCCCGGATTGAAAAAACATCCGCAGGCTACCAGCAGCTCTCCGGGGCGTATCTTCTGGCAGGCGTTGAACGATGCAAACTGGCTTGTGTACACAGGCATGGCGTATGATCTTATTTACAACTCACTTACTGCAGCAGAACGAAAAAAAATTGAAGAAGGCGCATTTAAACCCGAAGTTGATTTTCTTACAAAAGATCTGCAAACATGGTTTGATCTGATACATAACCACGGAGTGTGGGCATGTGCCGGTGTGGGCATTGTGGGTATTGCCACAAACAATAAGGATTATGTTGATATGGCGCTGTATGGCACCAACAAACAAGGCAAAAGCGGGTTTATTGCTCAGCTTGATGGTTTGTTTGCACCTGATGGTTATTATACTGAAGGACCTTATTATACACGCTATGCTATTTTGCCTTACTATCTTTTTGCAAACGCACTGCACCGGGCAAAACCTGAACTGAAGATATTTGAACACAGAGATCGTATTCTGCAAAAAGCATTACTGGCCGGTTTACAACAAACAAACCTTAACGGTGCTTTTTTCCCCTTCAATGATGCATCGAAAGAAAAAGATTATACGAGTAATGAAGTGGTTGCGGCCATTAATATTGCCTGGGATGTGTATGGAAAAGATAACGGTTTGCTGCTGGTTGCAAAAAAACAGGGAAGAGTAACCTTGCATAAAGGCGGAGCCGGTATGGCGATGGCATTAACAAAGCCGGGACAAACTCCCCAGTATTATCCGTACAGATCTGTAGAGTATACCGATGGTGTAAAAGGAACTGAAGGCGGTGTGAGTCTTTTACGCAACGGCAAAGAAAATAATCTTTCAACGCTTATATATAAATACACATCACATGGCTTGTCGCATGGGCATTTTGATAAGCTGAACATTAGTTACTACGATCAGGGAAATGAAATTATTACTGATTACGGTTCTGTTCGGTTCATTGGAGTAGAGCAAAAGTATGGTGGCCGCTATTTGCCGGAAAACAAAACATTCGCATCACAAACCATTGCACATAACACAGTAGTGGTGGATGAAAGAAGTCATTTTGATGGAAAGGAAAGTACGGCGGAGAAATATCATAGTCACAAGTTGTTCAGCAACATTTCCACGAACGGAGCAGTGCAGGTTGTAGCGGCTCTTGATTCCAATGCATACAAAAATGTGCGGTTGCAACGCACTGTTTACATGCTGCAGTTGCCGGGTGGAAAGAAAATAACAGCCGATATTTTTCATACAACTTCAAAAGAGCAACACCAGTACGATCTTCCGTTTCATTACAATGGTCATTTGATCAGCACTTCTGTAAAGTATCAGCCATTTACCAATAAACAGGAAGTGCTTGGGCAAAAGAACGGTTACCAGTTTTTCTGGAAGGAAGCCGAAGCTGCAGTAGCAGATACTACTGTTCATCTGACATTTTTAAACGACCGTAGTTATTACAGCATCTCCTCACTGATAACCGGTGATGCAAAACTATTTTATACAAGAACAGGCGCAAACGATCCTGATTTTAATCTGCGTCATGAACCTTCATGGATCATACGCAAAAATGCCGCCAGTCACACATTTGTAAATGTGCTGGAAGTACATGGCCGGTTTGATCCTGTTGCAGAGTTTTCTTCTGGTGCATACACAGCGGTGCAAACTGTCAGACTGCTGCATAACGATGAGCAGTACAGTGTTGCTGAAATAAAGATCGATGGAAAATTACTCATCATTGCTCAGTGTAACCGGCAGTTTGATCCATCTGCGCAGCACAATGCGGCAGGTATCAGCTGGACGGGGCCTTACACTGTTTTGTACAACGGTAATAAATTATAATAACCAGCGAAAAACAAAACCATCAATAACGAACTAAACAATAAGAACATGTCAACGACAGAATCAGTGAAAGTATTTATCGATAATAACGACGTGCCGTGGGAAGAAGTGGATAATGCTGTACGCAGAAAGATTATGGCTTATGACGAAAAGCTCATGCTTGTGCGTGTTGAATTTAAAACCGGAGGTATAGGTACAGTACATCAGCATTATCACTCGCAGATAACTCATGTGGAAAGTGGTGTGTTTGAAGTGGAGATAGGCGGCGATAAAAAAGTACTGAAAGCAGGCGATGCATTTTACATTCCGTCAAATGTATTGCATGGTGCAGTTTGCCTTGAAGCTGGGGTACTCATTGATGTATTCAGCCCGATGCGTGAAGATTTTATTGCAGGAAAATGATCATAAAAATGGTTCATATCGTCACTTTGCTTGCTATGCTTGGTTGTGTTAAAAGCAAACCAGAGCAGCCTGCACAACCGCAACCACAACCACCTGTTGTGATTATACCTGCAGCGCCATTGCGTACAGTGCATGTAGCTACAGCTTCACAATTAAAAAATGCATTGCTTGCTGCAAAACCCGGCGATGAAATTGTACTGGCCGATGGAATATACAAAGGCAGATTTGTTATTTCCTCTGCAGTAAGCGGAACGCCAACAAACCCGGTCATACTTCGTGGCAGCAGAAATGCGGTGCTTGATGCAGAAAGCATCAGTACCGGTTATGTATTGCATCTGCAGGCCAGTTACTGGATCATAAAAGGAATAACACTCACCAATGGATTGAAAGGATTGATGACAGACAATGCAAACCACAATACGATCGACAGTATAAAAGTGCATGCAATTGGCGAAGAAGCAATTCATCTCCGTCGTTTCAGTTCGCACAACAGCATTCAAAATACTGAAGTAACAAACGCAGGATTAAAAACTGCCGATTATGGCGAAGGTATCTACATCGGTTCAGCAAAGAGTAACTGGAGTACATACACCAATGGTGCGCCTGATAAATGCGATTCAAACAAAGTGTTGAACAATAAAATTGGTCCGGGCATTACTGCAGAGTGTATTGATATTAAAGAAGGAACAACAGGCGGTATCATTCGTGGAAATTATTTTGATGCAACTGGTATTACCGGTGCAAACAGCGGCGATAGCTGGATAGATGTAAAAGGAAATTATTATCTCATTGAAGAGAATGAAGGATATAATCCAGGCGGC
>JAACZX010000070.1 GCA_009996555.1 Chitinophagaceae bacterium
GTGATAAAAAAATAGAAGAAGTGCTTGCTGAAATTCACCCGGAAGCTTTTGCTGTGGTGAAAGAAGCAGCCCGCCGGTTTACCAATAACGAAGAGTTGCAGGCAACAGCTACTCAGCTGGATCGTGATCTTGTGATCAAACGCCCTCACATGCGTATTGAAGGCGACCAGGTGTTTTACAAAAAATCCTGGATGGCAGCTGGCGGACAGGTTACCTGGAACATGGTGCATTATGATGTGCAGTTGATTGGTGGTAGTGTATTGCACCAGGGTAAAATTTCGGAGATGGCTACCGGTGAAGGAAAAACGCTGGTATCAACTTTACCTGCTTACTTAAATGCATTGCCGGGCGAAGGTGTGCATCTTGTAACAGTGAATGATTACCTGGCCCGTCGTGATAGCGAATGGAATGGTACACTGTTTGAATTTTTAGGATTGACCGTTGATTGTATTGATAAACATCAGCCAAACAGCGAAGACCGACGCAAAGCGTATTTAGCAGATATTGTTTACGGTACCAATAACGAATTTGGTTTCGATTACCTGCGTGATAACATGGTGGTGAGCACTGCCGAAAAAGTACAGCGCAAGCTGCACTTTGCAATGGTGGATGAGGTAGATAGTATTTTAATTGATGAAGCCCGTACGCCATTGATCATTGCAGGCCCGGTAAGTACCGGCAGCAATGAGCAGCAGTTCTTCAATATGAAACCACGTATTGAAAAACTCATCGACGCACAAAAAAGACTTGCACAACAATACCTCAATGAAGCGAAGAAAGCCATTGCAGAAGGTGATGATGATCCGAAGAAAGGTGGTTTGGCATTGATGCGTGCCTGGAGAGGTTTACCAAAATATGGTCCGCTTATTAAATACTTAAGTGAACCCGGTATTAAAGTAAAACTGCAGAAAGCAGAGAACTACTACCTGGCCGATCAGCAAAAAGAAATGCCGAAGGTGGACGAAGGATTGCTGTTCCATATTGATGAGAAAAGTAATTCAGTTGAACTGACGGATAAAGGATTGAGCATGCTCACCAAAGAGAATGAAGATCCTGATTTCTTTGTGTTGCCCGATATCAGCACGGCCTTGGCTGGTATTGAAAAGAGCGATGCAAATGCAGATGAAAAACTTCAGAAAAAAGAAACATTCCTCAACGAATATTCAGCAAAAGCAGACCGCATTCATACGGTATTGCAAATGCTGAAGGCGTATGCATTGTTTGAAAAAGATGTAGAGTATGTAGTGCTTGATGGACAAGTGAAGATCGTTGATGAACAAACAGGTCGTATTCTTGATGGCCGCCGCTACAGCGATGGTTTACACCAGGCCATTGAAGCAAAAGAAAACGTACACATTGAAGCGGCAACGCAAACCTATGCTACCATTACACTTCAGAACTACTTCCGTATGTATCACAAACTTTGTGGTATGACGGGTACTGCGGAAACAGAAGCAGGTGAGTTCTGGGATATTTACAAACTTGATGTTGTAAAAATTCCAACCAACCTGAACATGATCCGTGACGACAGGCAGGACCTTGTTTTCAAAACCAAGCGTGAAAAGTATAAGGCTGTTATTGAAGAAATTGAAGTGATACGTGCTGCTGGCCGTCCGGTACTGGTGGGAACAACATCTGTAGAAGTGAGTGAGTTGCTGAGTAAGATGCTGCAGGTGAAAAAAATTCCGCACAATGTATTGAACGCAAAACAACACGCCCGTGAAGCACAGGTAGTAGCCGAAGCTGGTTTAGCAGGTGCTGTAACCATTGCAACAAACATGGCCGGTCGTGGTACAGATATTAAACTGGGAGCAGGTGTAAAAGATGCAGGAGGTTTAGCCATCCTTGGTACAGAACGTCACGATAGCCGTCGTGTTGATCGCCAGTTACGTGGCCGTGCCGGTCGCCAGGGCGATCCCGGTTCTTCTCAATTCTATGTTTCTCTGGAAGATGATCTGATGCGTATGTTCGGCAGCGAACGTATTGCAGGTATGATGGATAAACTGGGTTACAAAGAAGGTGAAGTGATCCAGCACAGCATGATCACCAAATCGATTGAGCGTGCACAGAAAAAAGTGGAAGAAAACAACTTTGGTATACGTAAGCGTTTGCTGGAATATGATGATGTGATGAACAAACAGCGTTCTGCTATTTACACCCGTCGTAACCATGCATTGAGTGGTGAACGTTTGGCACTTGATACAGATAATGCTTTTTATTCTGTAGCTGAAGGATTGATTGCTTCGTTTAAAGAACAGAACGATCATGAAGGGTTCAAGATGGCTTGTATCATGAACTTTGGAATTGATACACAGATCACCGCAGAGCAGCTGGATAAAGCTGATAACAATTCGTTGGCCGAAGCATTGTATGTTGAAGCCAAAACATCGTACCTGCGTAAGAACGATCATTTGAAGAAAGAAGCTTTACCGGTATTCCAGAACATTAAAACAACGCAGGGAGCACATATTGAAAATGTGTTTGTGCCGTTCAGCGATGGAAAGCGTGGTTTGCAGGTATTGGCTGCCATGAACAAAACAATTGAAACAGGTGCTGCAGAGTTAGTAAGTGCATTGGAGCGTACCGCTACACTTGCCTTTATTGATGAAGCATGGAAAGAACACCTGCGTGCAATGGATGATTTGCGTACATCAGTGCAAAATGCAACGTACGAACAAAAAGATCCATTGGTGATCTATAAAGTAGAAGCGTTTACATTGTTTGAACAACTCAATAATGAGATCAATAAGAACATTGTTTCCTTCCTTGCACATGCAGGCTTGCCTGTTGAACAAGCAAATCAAACACAGATCCGTGAAGGCCGTCAGCAGAAAACCGATATGAGCAAAATGCGCCAGAAGAAAGAAGATATGGTGGCTGCTGCAGGTGCCGGCAACGAGCTGATGGAAACACCGGACTATTACGATCCTTCGGAAAATGTGAAACAGGAACCTGTGGTTACCGGTCCTAAAATTGGACGTAATGATCCTTGTCCTTGTGGAAGCGGCAAAAAATACAAACAATGCCACGGCAAAGACCTTTAAGATAAAACCTCCTTCGGGAGGTTTTTTATTGTTCATGATTTCCAGTTCCTGTTGAGTTTAATGTTTATAGACTACAAACATCCTGACACTGCTCTGCAGGCTTTGTGTTATAAGCCAAAAGATTTGATTTATTTTTCTTTGTTCCGGAGGAACATTTGCCGGGTAGAAACATTAGGTCAAAATGTATTTACGTTCCGTTAGGAACGCTTGGTGAGATTCGGCTACAGGAAATTCATTCTTAAAAGCACCAACCGTTCCTATGGAACGGAACTAACTCGTAACAATTGTCTACCCACGAAATGTCCCTACGGGACAAAAAAAGTAAGCTGCTGATGTCGCTTTTTGTTCTATAGCAACTTGTTTGTTTGTGCGGAAGACTATGGTGAAGGTTATAACTTTAGCTGTATTACTATAAGCGGAATATTCCTGCGCAATTATTTTGCTGGGCAATTATCCAAAATTTATAAAGATTACATTTGCCGAATGAATATTGCTTCTCATATCGATCATACGATTCTTAAGCCAACAACTCTGGTGAGTGATATTGAACAACTTTGTACCGAAGCCACGATCTATAAGTTTGCAGCGGTATGTGTGCCTCCTCCTTTTACCAAGTTTGCTAAAGGCTTATTGGGTGGTACAGATGTAAAAACAGCTACTGTGATTGGTTTCCCGTTTGGTTACTCTGCCATTGAAGCCAAGGTGACTGAAACATTGTTGTCGATCGTTGACGGTGTTGACGAGATTGATATGGTGGCAAATATCTCAGCCATTAAAAATGCTGACTGGAATTTTATTAAGCATGAAGCAGAGGTGTTGATCCCCATGGCACATAAAAAGGAAAAGCACATCAAGATCATTATTGAAAGCGGCGTGCTTACCGACGAAGAAATTATCCGCTGCTGTGAAATATATGCTGAACTTGGCGCAGATTTTGTAAAAACTTCGACAGGTTATGCGGAAAAAGGCGCCACAATTGAAGCGGTGCAACTCATGAGGAAGCATTTACCGTCTAATATCAAAATCAAAGCATCGGGTGGTATCCGAAATTTTGCCTTTGCTAAACAGTTGATTGAAGCAGGGGCAGACAGGTTAGGATGCAGTGCCAGTGTTGCCATTGTAAAAGAAAGTTTGAACCAGTAATATGAAAAAGATCGTCCTGTTGTGTGTAATTGTATTTGTTGCTTTTATGAGCAAAGCGCAAACTGTTGTTGATACTGTTGGCAGTTCAGTATATGTTGTAAAAGACAGCCGCCTTGATCTGCTGGTAAAGAAAAAAGCAGAGATCAACAAAAAAGCAGCTGAAGCAAAACGACCCACAAAAGGATTCCGCATACAGGTGCTTAATACCACTGATCGTAACCAGGCATTGGCTGCAAAATCAAAATTGCTTACACTTTATCCCGATCAGAAAACATACCTGATGTACCAGGCACCTTATTTTAAAATACGCATTGGCAATTTTGTAGAAAGAGCGGAAGCCGATGATCTGAAAAAAGAGTTGGCCCGCATGTTTCCTACAGGTGTGTTTGTAATACCAAGCGATATTGAATACAAAGCGCCTCCTGAAAAAGAAGAAACAATCAAATAATTACACGCCCCGTCTGACGCAATGAATAGTTGTCTTTTTAAGCAACAGGTAACTGCAAAACATATCGGAATGATGAACAGTCGCCAATAAAGCCTGCCACGTTGCAGGTTTTTGTATTTTTGCGCATCATGTTAAAAGACCAGGTACAAGCGCTCGCCAAAAAATATAAGGAAGAATTTATTGCAGTACGCCATCACCTGCATGCAAATCCTGAGCTCAGTTACAAAGAATTTGAAACATCAAAGTTTGTACAGGCAAAACTCAGGGAGTTTGGCATTCCGTTTACTGTAATGGCAGAAACCGGCGTAGTTGGTTTGATCGAAGGGAAGAACCCATCCTCAAAAGTAATTGCGTTGAGAGCTGATATGGATGCATTGCCCATATTGGAAGAAAATGATGTGCCGTATAAATCGAAAGTGGATGGTGTAATGCATGCATGCGGTCATGATGTACATACTACCTGTTTGTTGGGTGCTGCAAAAATTCTGAATGAATTAAAAGCTGAATGGGAGGGAACAGTAAAACTCATCTTTCAACCCGGTGAAGAAAAAAATCCCGGCGGTGCAAGCATCATGATCAAAGAAGGTGTGCTGGAAAATCCGAAGCCGCAGTGCATTTTTGGATTACACGTTCATCCCGGTTTGCAGTTAGGGCAACTCAGTTTTCGTGCAGGAAAAGTAATGGCTAGTGCCGATGAGTTATACCTAACGGTGAAGGGTAAAGGCGGTCATGCAGCTGCTCCGCATCTGGCAGTTGATCCCATCCTCATTGCTTCACACATGGTGGTGAGTTTGCAGCAGATCATCAGCCGAAACCGTAATCCGCATAATCCTTCCGTGTTATCGATCACCGCTTTTAATGCAGGTACAACCACCAATGTTATTCCCAACGAAGTAAAGATCATGGGCACCTTCCGTGCAATGGATGAAGCATGGCGTTTTGAAGCACATGAATTGATTCGCCGCAATGCAAAGCTGTTGGTTGAAAGTATGGGTGGCGAATTGGATCTGCATATTGATGTTGGTTATCCAACTGTTTACAACAACGAAGCTCTTAATGAAATAGCAAAAACAAAAGCAGCTGAATTTTTAGGATCGGCACATGTAGAAGAAACAGAACTGCGGATGGGTGCAGAAGATTTTGGTTATTACTCGCAGTTAATACCAGGTTGTTTCTTTCGCTTAGGTGTCATGAACAAAGAAAAAGGCATCAGCAGCGGTGTGCACACACCAACGTTTAATATTGATGAAGATGCAATTGAAACAGGAATGGCCATGATGGCGTGGTTGGGAAGTACGGTGGAGCCTTAGTCTTTCTCGCAGCGATCGCAACGAAGCGGAGTGAAAGCGTTTGTTTTTAATCAACGTTGCGTCTCTGCTCCTCTGCGCTCTCTGCGTGAAACTTCTTACTTCAAATACTCCTTCGGTATCAGCAAATCTTTATTCTCTGTTTGCCAAAACACAGTAAGTATCCACCAGCGTTTTCCATCATTATACAATTGAATGCTGTTAATGCCACGCATGAATGGTTCAGCATCTGCCATCGTCTTTCTTGCTTCATACGTGCTGAAGCAATGTGCAATATGTCCATACACTTCCTGCTTGCGGTGAATTTCTTTTTCAAAAAATCCATTCTTCTCCAATACAGGTCCGTTGCTGCCAATGTATTCCTCAACAGTTAATACACGTTTCACCACTTCGCCGTTGGGTCGCACAGCCGTTGCTACTAATTTTCCTTCAGGCAAAAACAAACTTCGCATACGGTTCCAGTTTCTTGCTTCACCTGCCGGCCCGCTGATAACATTGTACAACGCTGCAATAATTGCATCAATGCTTTTTACATCCTCTTCTGCAGCTGTAACAGTATCAGTTTTTGTTTGTGCTGTTGCAGCATCAATAAAATAAAGGACGAATAAAACAACGAAAAGTTTCTTCACGATTATTTTTTTGTAAGATACGCTCTGTATATGTTGCAGCTGTTCCCACTCTTCAAAAATTACATTACATTTAATCAGTTTAAAAACACTTAGCTATGCCAATACGTATGACAGATGATCCGCAGGATCAACAGGAACAACATAGTAATGATGGTGGTGGAGGTGGAAACTTCCCAATAGGCCCGGGAGGTGGTGGTAGAGGTGGTGGAGGTGGCGGGTTGCTCAATTTGTTGCCTTTGCTTTTAAGTTTATTTGGCCGTGGAGGCGGCGGTGGTAAAGGAATTATTCTTTTGCTGGTACTTGCTGCGGGTGCTTACTTTGTATTGGGCCGTGGTGGTTGTAACATCAGTGATATTGCCAACCTTGCAACGGGTGGTTTCTTAGATCCAAAACAATTTGAAAAAGCAGAGATATACGAACCGCTTGCTGATGATGATACAAAAAATCCATTACCGGAAGCAGCCAACCTGCAACGTTTTTGTCCCACACCCCGAAACCAAGGTTCGCAGGGAAGTTGCGTGGCATGGAGCAGTGCATTTGCAGCACATACAATTCTTGAATCGGCACGCACTGGTCAGCAACCCGATGATGTGGCATTTTCTCCTTCCTTCATGTATAATCAAATCGGGCTGGAAGGATGCCAGGGTTCTTACATCATCCGTGCAATGGAATTTATGACCAAGCGTGGCGATGTGCCTTACGATCAGTTTCCTTATACCGATCAGGATTGCCAGCAACAACCCGGTAACAATTTACAGCAACAGGCATTGCAATATCGCATGCGTGGATTCAATCGGTTGAGTCTTGGCGACAGAAATGATGCTGTTGACCAACGGGCCATCAAAGAAAATCTTGCACAAGGTGCTCCCGTTGTAATTGGTATGATGGTGGGACAAAGTTTTATGCAATCCATGATGGGGCAGGATGTTTGGGTGCCCGCAAGCGGCGACAGAAGTATGATGGGCTTTGGCGGCCATGCCATGTGTGTGGTTGGGTACGATGATAAAAAATATGGCGGTTCATTTTTGTTGATGAACAGTTGGGGACAGGAATGGGGCACCAATGGTTTTGCATGGGTGCGTTATGGCGATTTTCAAACCTATGTGCGTGAAGCTTATGGTGTAAACCCCATGCACGCCGGAAATGAAAATGCACAACAGTTTGCATGCGAAGTAGGATTGGTCAGTGTGCAGTACGACGGTAAAAAAACAGTAGCTGGTGATTATATTGCGTTGCGTTCCATTGGAGCGAACCGGTTTGAAACAACTTCACCTGTTCGCCCGGGCGATAAATTTAAAATGGAACTGAAAAATACAACCGAGTGTTATGTATATGTATTCGGGAAAGAGGTGGATGGAACAAGCTATACCTTGTTTCCTTACCCACGTACCGATGATCCAGCCAAAACAAAATACTCTCCGTTTTGTGGCATTACAGGTGTACGCTTGTTTCCAAAAGATAAAAGTATGACGCCGGATAGTATTGGTGCTGGTGGCGGGCGTGATGTGATTGCTGTTGTGGTGAGTAAAAAAGAGTTAGACTGGTACCAGTTAAATCAACAGATCAGCAATGATCCTTCGGCCGATTTTGGCAGCAGGTTAAACCGTGCATTAAGCTCATCACTTATCCGCAATGTGCGTTATTCCGCAACAGGTAAAGGCACCATGCGTTTTGATGTAACGGGTGATGCCAATAATGTAGTAGCTTGTATTGTTGAAATAACGAAATAATTTACGGTGAGTCACCTGCTTATCATATGAAAGAATCTGCAGCTCAATTCATCAAACAACTTACACATCCTGTAAAAGGAAAATTGTTTCTGCTGTTCAAGCTTCCTTCAGCTTTTTTCAGTGGTGTAAGAATACGATCCATAACGGAAGAACAGTGTGTGGTAACGGTGCCGTACAAGTGGTTTTCACAAAATCCATTTCGCTCAACTTATTTTGCCTGTTTGGCAATGGCCGCCGAAATGACAACAGGTGTGTTAGGACTGATGCAGATATCCGGGCGAAAACCGACAGTGTCAATGCTGGTAGTAGACATTGAAGGAAACTTTTTTAAAAAAGCGGCAGATAGAACAACATTTATTTGTGAAGATGGAAAGCTGTTTGAACAATTGGTAAATGAAGCAATCGTAACCGGCGAAGCAAAAACCATCAAAGCAAAATCAACCGGTCGTAACAAAGCTGGTGAGATTGTTGCAGAGTTTTATATTACATGGTCGTTTAAAGCAAAAAATTAAAAAACTAAAAAAATCTCTATGAAGGGCGGAGTGTTTAAGTTCCCCCATCAGGGGGCGGAGGGGGGATTATGAAACTTTCATTTCACGGAGCTGCACGTTGTGTTACAGGCAGCAAGCACATTCTTACAGTTAACGGTAAAAAATTATTACTCGATTGTGGTTTGTTCCAGGGCATGGGAAAAGACACTGATGCCATGAACCGTCATTGGGGGTTTGATCCTGCAGAAATTGATTACATGATCCTCAGTCATGCACATATCGATCATAGTGGATTGATTC
>JAACZX010000483.1 GCA_009996555.1 Chitinophagaceae bacterium
CAGGAGCAATGGATTCAGGCATGGCACGCCATGTATTACCGGCATCAACCGTTACCGCCATAAATATTTTTCCGTTGATGGGATCACCGATCACCATCCCACTTTCCTTACTGAAGAATTCCATCGCATCCAAAAACATACCCGGACGTTTATCCTGGAAAACAATTTTCCAATTCTTACCGCCATCAATTGTTTTTAAGATCACCGCCGGTGTATCAATACCCATGATGATCGCTGTGTTGGCATCAAATGCTTCAATATCCCTGAAATCAGTTTTTGCAAAACCATCCACCTTGTTCCATGTGAATGTTGCACCACCATCAACAGAGCGGCCAACCATGCCATTTGCACCACTCACCCAAAGCACATCATCATTCACTACACTCAACCCACGAATGGAAGTGATGTGATTGCTGTCGAGCAATTGAATGGATTGTGCAGTTGATTGTATACAACCGATAACAAGCAATAGAATAGAAGCAAAAAAGTATTTCATATGTTCAAATGTAAAGCCCCTATCTCCACCTCTTTCCCCAAAGGAGAAAGAGCGGTACAGTTGTGCAGTAATGATCTTTTGTTCTTCCATATTATCAAATGTACACTAATCAGCAAAAATCAAACCGCAACAAAGTTTTGCTTAGACAAATCATAAATAAGACTCATGATGCTGCACAGAGGATGTGTTGATGTAATTACAAATGCATTTCATTACAGTAGCACAAAATCTAAATCAAGGCGAATTCCGAAAACCAGGGCTGTCGAAGATCCCGGCCGCAGCGTCGGGATACATTGGTTTTCGGGGTCCTTTTTCCTGCCCGACGGTCAGGCGGGGTTTCTTTTTGGACAAGCAAAAAGAACAAGAAAGAAATCAAGCTTCAACAATACATCAAGCCAGCTATTTCTCATAACCTCAATCACTCAGGTAGTTTCGTACCTCTTACTTCGTATCTCGTACTTCTGCTAACAGCAGTTCGCATTCTCTCCATTATTTCCTACATTCGTTCCGATTGCAAATTATATGACCGAATACAACTATCTCCCCCTCGACGAGCAGCAACTCACCTTCGATGAAGTGAAGAATTACCTGCAGTTTAAACAGTTTGTCTCCATTACGTTTCGTGCACATCATAAGATCGAAACATGCCGGCAATACCTCGATAAAAAAGTAGCAGAAAGCGATACGCCTTTCTATGGCATCAACACCGGTTTCGGATTTCTGCAGAACGTGATCATTGCCGATGATCAGTTAGAGCAACTGCAGAATAATTTACTCATGAGCCATGCATGTGGCATGGGCGAAGAAGTGCCCGAAGAAATTGTAAAGCTCATGCTGGCGTTGAAAATAAAATCATTGAGCTATGGTTACAGTGCTGTGCAGGTTGATACGGTGAAGCGCTTAATGGACATGCACAACAACAATGTGTTGCCGGTTATTTACCAGCAGGGATCATTGGGTGCAAGTGGCGATTTGGCACCACTCAGTCATTTGAGTTTGCCATTGATCGGTATGGGCGAAGTTAATTATCAAGGCACAAGGTACAAGGCACAGGAAATACTCAAGCAACTCAACTGGCAACCCATTCATTTAAAAAGCAAAGAAGGCCTGGCGCTCATCAATGGTACACAGTTCATGAGTGCTTATGGTTTGTATTGTTTGGTACAGGCAGAGCGATTGATGCAATGGGCCGATCTCATTGCCGCTATTTCCTTTGATGCATTTGATTGCATCGATCAACCCTTGCACGAAAAAATTCACAGCATTCGTCCGCACAGCGGGCAAATACACACGGCCCAACAATTAAGAAGTATTTTAAGTGATAGTGAAATAGGAAAGCAAAAGAAACAACAGGTACAGGATCCGTATAGTTTCCGTTGCATACCACAAGTACACGGTGCCACAAAAGATGCGTTTGCTCATGTAAAGAATGTATTCTTAACAGAGATCAATTCAGTAACAGATAACCCGAATGTATTTCCGGAAGAAGACCTGATCGTAAGTGGTGGTAACTTTCACGGTCAGCCGTTGGCGTTAGCATTGGATTATTTTTCTATAGCGATGAGTGAACTCGCCAACATCAGCGAACGCCGTACCTATCAACTCATCAGCGGACAACGCAACCTGCCGATGTTCTTGGTGAAAGAAGCCGGCCTCAACAGCGGCTTTATGATCCCGCAATACACAGCCGCAGGCATTGTGAGTGAAAACAAACAACTCTGCACACCTGCAAGTGTTGATAGTATTTCTTCAAGCAACAACCAGGAAGATCATGTAAGCATGGGCGCCAATGCAGCAACCAAAGCTTACCGTGTAATGAAGAACGTAGAAAAAGTTTTATCAATAGAATTACTCAGCGCTGCACAGGCATTGGATTTCCGTCGTCCATTAAAAAGTTCAGCGAAAGTGGAGGAGGTGATGAGTGCATTCCGCCAACAGGTAAGTTTTGTTGATAAGGATCGGGTGCTGCATGAGGATATGATGAAAGCGGTTGAATTCATAAGAAGCCCCCTCTAACTCCCCCAGTAGGGGAGAACTGCTTCGCACAGCCCTCGCTTAATTAAGTGTTTAATTAAGCCGTAGAGTTTGAATTATGACGATTAGAGTTCTTGTGTTGATGTGGTAGCTAAAAAAGATTACTAAAGAAATGAAGCACCGTCCCTCTCATTATGGAGAGGGATAAGAGGGTGAGGCCAAAGAGCAAAATAATTATCAGGCACCACGAAATGTGATGATAAAATATTCAAAGCCCAAGTGGAAGAACTAAATGTTTAATTCAAATATGCAGAACCGCTCCCTCTCTTCTGGAGTAACCGAGGAACGAAGGTTACGAGCGTAGCTAAGAAGGAGGGTGAGGCCAAAATCTGTGTTCATTTGTGTTCATCCCCGCCTGAATGGCTTCAGTCGGGCAGGCGTGGCCGCACATACATTTAAAATTTGAGTAAATTTGGTAAACGCCTTTTATGAAATCAAAAAAGCAACTGAAAGAAGAACTGCATCAATTCATCGATAGCATCGATGACGAGCAGGTATTGCAAACTCTTAACGAAGATATCGTTCCTTATGTTGCTAAAAATGATGCAGAGTCATTGACCGCACAGCAACAACAGGAGCTTGAAGAAGCAATAACGGCCGCTGATAATGGAGAAACCGTTTCGTTTGATGAATTCAAAGCAAGCATGGACAAATGGCGTACCGCATACAAATCAACAGGCGTTTCGAAATAAATGTGCATATAAGAAAGCCGATAGTAGTTAGTAGAAAGTGGTTAGTGAAAAAGCAACTGTCAATCAACAATAACAAATCAATTCTTCTTTGTGAACTTCGAGCCTTCCCGCCTTCGTGGCAATAAAATCTGTGTTCATCATTAAGCAAAAAATAATAATCGTTTCAATCATGAGTAATTAGCCACTAAGACGCAAAGGCGCTAAGAAAAACGAAGAAGAAGTAAACCACAGAGCCTTAGTGGCAAAAAATCTAATTCATCTTTTCAATCCCATAAATCATGGTTCAGACAACTTACGATCCCATCAAATACAAAACCCCCACAGGCAGTGAATTAACCTGCAAAGGCTGGATCCAGGAAGCAGCATTAAGAATGCTCCTTAACAACCTCAACCCCGATGTAGCCGAACGCCCCGACGATCTCATCGTCTACGGCGGACGAGGCAAAGCAGCACGCAACTTCGAAGCACTCGACAATATCATTGCCGCATTGAAAGTATTGGAGAACGATGAATCACTTCTCATCCAAAGCGGTAAACCCGTCGGTATTTTAAAGACACATAAAGATGCACCACGTGTACTCATCAGCAACAGCCAGTTAGTACCCAACTGGGCCAACTGGAAACACTTTGAAGAGCTCGAGAAAAAAGGACTCATGATGTACGGACAAATGACCGCCGGCTCCTGGATCTACATCGGCTCACAAGGCATTGTGCAAGGAACGTACGAAACTTATGCAGCCATCGCTGACAGACATTTTCCACAAGCCACTTCAAACGCACAACAGCCCGGCACTCACCACTCACCACTCACCACTCACGGTTCTTTAAAAGGCACCCTCAACGTAACCGCAGGATTGGGCGGCATGGGCGGCGCACAACCCCTGGCCATCACCATGAACGAAGGCGTTGCACTCATTGCCGAAGTAGAAGAGTGGCGCATTGATAAACGCATCGAAACAAAATACCTCGACGAAAAATACACCAGCATCGACGAAGCCATTAATGCGGCTGTGCATTACCGTAAGGAAGGCATTGCCCGCAGCATCGGCGTGGTATGCAATGCAGTTCACCTGCTCGATCATCTCATCTCACGTGATATCATCCCCGATACACTCACCGATCAAACAAGTGCACACGATCCGCTCATTGGTTACATACCGCATACACTCACGAACGAAGAAGCAAACGAACTCCGCACCAACGATCCCGAACGCTACCTGCAACTCAGTTACGAAAGCATGTACCTCCATGTGCAACTCATGTTACAACTCATGGACCAGGGAGCTATCACATTCGATTATGGAAATAACATCAGGGCAAGAGCGAAGGAATACGAAGACAAGAAGGTGAATGGTGAATGGTCAATGGTGAATGGAGCAAGCACCACTGCCGGGCCCACCTTAAACCTTAAACCCCGTCCGACTGGGTCATCCGGGCGGGCTTCAACCTTAAACCGCTGTTTTGATTTTCCAGGATTTGTACCAGCTTATATAAGGCCCCTCTTCTGCCTCGGCAAAGGCCCCTTTCGCTGGGCAGCACTCAGTGGCGATGCCAATGATATTGCCGTAACCGACGAACTCATCATGAACATGTTCCCCGAAAACAAAGGCATGATCCGCTGGATGCAGATGGCCAAAGAAAAAATTGCATTCCAGGGATTACCGGCACGCATCTGCTGGCTCGGCCAGGGCGAGCGGGAAAAAGCCGGACTCGCCTTTAACGAACTCGTACGCACCGGCAAGGTAAAAGCGCCCATTGTGATTGGTCGTGATCATTTAGATACCGGCTCTGTGGCCAGCCCCAACCGGGAAACCGAAAGCATGCTCGATGGCAGCGATGCCGTGGCCGATTGGCCCATCCTCAACGCACTCGTAAACACCGCAGGCGGCGCCAGTTGGGTAAGCCTGCACCATGGTGGTGGTGTGGGTATGGGTTACAGCATCCACGCCGGTATGGTGATTGTTGCTGATGGTACTGATGATGCTGAACAACGTTTGAAAAGAGTTTTACGAAACGATCCCGGCATGGGCGTCATTAGGCATGCTGACGCCGGATATGATGTTGCTAAGGAAACAGCAAAAGAACATCATCTGAATATAGCTGATAGAATTAAATAAGCACATCGGCGGAAGTCCCGACCGTTAGCGTCGGGAGGTTACAGCATCCACGCCGGTATGGTGATCGTTGCCGATGGTACAGATGATGCAGAAGCAAGATTGAAACGGGTTTTAAGAAACGATCCGGGAATGGGTGTGATACGACATGCGGACGCTGGCTATGAACTCGCCAAAGAAACCGCAAAGACCAATAACTTAAACCTTGCTGACAGAATTAAATAAGTTCCTCACTTGCACTTGGCTGATAGAGTGATGCTGTAGCTTCCCTCTCCTTTGGAGAGGGACGGGAGGGTGAGGTCGAATATCCCCAAATAAAACCTGTTTACTTGCACGTATGAGATCTGAATTTTATTTTAGTTGTCATGACCGGTGAAACACCTGCACAGAACAACAATGAAGAACGGTTTTTTGAAACCGGCTATACCCCATCAGCCAGTCGTTTTGTTTTAATAGATATAACCCTTTTTTGGAAACTGTTTGCACCATGTATGGAAGCTGTATCGGCTAAAATAAAGCGTGCAAGAATTCAAATCTTATTGTCCTCAACCGAATGGCACCGTCATTATAAAAGTAAATCATCAGGAAATATTGTATTGGCCGAATCAGCTTATATCGAGCACCTCCATGAATTGAAAACAGCAAAGTCATTGGCCGATCAGGGATACAACATACTCTTCGCACCCAAAGGCATATTTCAACGAAACGATAAGCGCTTCGATATTTTTATCATCAAAGATCATCTGATCCTTAAAGCCGATCTCAAGTGTATTACAAGTAAAAACCCCGACACCATTGCCAAACGTATTAAAGGCGGTTCTCACCAGGCATCAAGGGTCGTCATTGAAATTGCATCGGATATCGACCGGAAAATATTAATTGAAGCACTTCGGAGTGGCGTATATAAAAATGAACTGCTCAGGGAGATCTTTCTTTTTTACAAAGGGTATTTTTATCTGTTGCCCGTTAACCTGGTTACCAGTAAACATATCTACAGCACCATAAAATAAAAAGGGCTTTCAGTGAAGCCCTTTTCAAATTTTTGTCGTTGGGAAACCATTACTGGCCTGCCGCCGATGAAGCAAAGATAATCATTATTTTGAGCAGCTGCTTATTTTTTGTGTGTGTTTGCCGGGAAATTGCAGACCGTATACCGCCTTCAAAATACGAAGATAAACTGAGCATCAGCCGGTTGAACAGTTTACCGGGGTGGCCTTTGCACATACAGGTTAAATAATGCCGATAGATTGAGGAAGTAGGTCAGCTACTTCTCTGTAGGAGCAACCGGGGTAACGAAGGTTGGGAACGAAGTTCGTAGAGGAGAGGCTACCGATGATGCCGAAGCACGATTGAAACGAATGTTACAAAACGATCCGGGAATGGGTGTGATACGACACAGTGATGCGGGTTACACTATCGCCCAAGAAACAGCTAAAGCTCATAACTTAAACATTGCTGATAGATTGATGAAGTAGCTTCCCTCTCTGGAGGAGAGGGACGGGAGGGAGAGGTGCAAAAGACACTGCAAGGGAAAACGGTCTCAACCTTAATCATCGATTGAACCCGGCTTAAAAACTGGGTAGTCCCGACCGTAAGCGTCGGGAATATGACTTAGCGAAAGAAACCGCTAAAGACCACAACTTAAAGATTGCTGATAAAATCAAATAAGCTCATCACCTGAACATAGCTGATTCATTGATGCAGTAGCTTCCCTCTCTTTGGGAGAGGGACGGGAGGGTGAGGTCTTTGTACCAGAAGCAAGTGCTGCTATTGAGCTGTTGTTGCGTCGCACTCTTGTGCGTTTGATGACATCTTCATCGGTCTTTCATGCTATTATTATATCAATATTTGTTAGATGAAATCTAAATTTGAGTTTGACGAGTTAGAGAAAACAATTAACTTTTGTTGTTTTAAGTTTTTTTTAAGTTCATTTTAATTTGAAATAAATGAAAATAGAATCGATTTCGGTAGAAAATTATAAATCGTTTTCCAGTAAACAAGTTTTAAAACTGAAACCAATTACAATTTTGATAGGTAAGAATAGTTCTGGGAAAAGTTCTTTAGCCAAATTATTTACACTGCTTGAGAATTCATTATCAGGAAATATTAGTGAACCGTTACATTTTATTAATAATGGAGTTGAATTAGGAGGTGAATTTGTTGATCTCGTTTATGGAAAGCGGCCAAGTGACCCGATTCGATTTACCATTAACTACGAAGGAGGGGTTATTATTTCAGTTAGTATTCTTCAGGAGATTGGAAGATTAGAATTGACAATATTTGAATGGGAAATTTTTACAAATGATTTACAGCTTTCAATAAAGTATAGCCCAGAGAATGGTTATGTTGATAGTTCTGGGAATAAGTATAGATGTAAATTTTTTGGATTTATTCCTTCAGAAATCATAAATGAAAATTCAGAAAATATCTGTGAAAAAATAAAGGAGGATTTTAAAATTCATGTTGACTACATTGGTCCATTCCGTGTTTTGCCGGAAAGACAATTTTACTTAACAGGTCAAATAGAGTATAATAATACAGGAGTAAATGGAGAATTTGCTTATGCTTTATTAGGTGTAAGTAAATTGATGAAAACTGAACTGCATATAAAAGTAGCAGAGTGGTATAAAGAGTTTTTTGATGGTTGGGAATTGCTGGTAGATGATTCTAATAGACCTTTTGTGCAAATTAATCTATCAAAAAACGAGAATGTCGTAAATATTGTAGACGTAGGTCAAGGAATGAATCAAGCTTTGCCTCTTGTAGTTAGGGCAAATTCTGCTGTATCAGACTCCATTATAGTTTTGGAGCAACCTGAATTGCATTTACATCCAGCAGCACATGGTGATCTTATTGAATTGTTTTCTAAATCGGCAAAACTGAACAATCAAATGTTTGTTATTGAAACTCATTCAGAAAATATGTTGACAAGACTTCGAAAGCTGGTTGTAAAAAATGAGTTTAATTTAAGTAGTGAGGATGTTGTTATTTATTGGGTTGATGAGAGTAGTTTAAGTGGAAATATCCTGCATGAAATAAGTATAAGCGAAATGGGAGTTTTTAGTGATTGGCCGGATGGAGTATTCAATGAAAAGATTAAAGATATACGTGAAATGCAGAATTTTTTAAAAGAAAAGTAGAATCCTCCTTATGATTATTTCTTTTAGCGATGATATTTTTGAAATTAATGATCCAAAACTTCAAGAAGATCTTGCAGATATATTTAGCTGCATTATTGAAGATAAATGTTTGGTTGATGTTTCAAATCTTATCGATATTTTTTATGATGAAAATGGTGTTTACATATTTAATGATATTGAATTTGCCGAAAAATTTCTTTCTACATCGAAGAAATTAAGACTTGAAGATTACATTAATGCACTAATAGATAAAACTGCGTACTTAACAGACCAACATACAAAGTATTTATCATCTTATAAAATTGGCAGCAAGGAAGAATTTATTTCAATTTCGGAAGGGTTGAGGTTGCTTAGAAACCCCTCTAAGATTATATTAGAAAATGCAGTAAATGATTGGAAATTTATACAGGGAATTGTCGATAAATATCGGAATCAAAAGCAAAGAAAATCAATTTATAAGCTAATAGAAAGATGTATTACCGAAGGTTTCCTTGAAGCTGAACAGGCTGGGGGAAAGGGACAAATTAGAGCTCGAATAGATGACTTGTTTAACAATCGATATAAAAATATAGGCTCTAAGAAGATTATGGCTCTTTTTGATAGTGATAGAG
>JAACZX010000458.1 GCA_009996555.1 Chitinophagaceae bacterium
CACTTTGTAATACTTCCGAAACATTATCAACCACGGTATCAGTTTTACCATTACCATCGCTTACGGTTTCAAAATCAAATGACATTGATTGCAGTAATAACAGAAGTCAATTGATTGTAACCGGAGCTTCGCAATATCTCTGGTCACCTGCAACTACACTCAGTAACCCCAACATCAACAATCCATTTGCATCACCACTTCAAACAACACAATACATTGTTGCAGGTAAAGATCTGAACGGCTGCGTCAACATCGACAGTATTACAGTGGCTGTAACAGGCGATAATAAAGGTGGATATTTAATGCCCAATGCTTTTACACCGAACAATGATGGATTGAACGATTGTTATGGCATTAGCGGATGGGGCGTTATTACTGAATTAGACTTCAGTATTTATAACCGATGGGGAGAACTGGTGTTTCACTGTACAGATCCGCTTAAATGCTGGGATGGAACTTACAAAGGCATAAAACAAGACCCGGCAATGTACTCGTATGTTGTACGGGCAAAAACAAGTTGCGAGTCTTCAGTATTCAGGAAAGGGATGTTTTCACTAATCAGGTAGAAAGTGGATCAGAGGTCAGGCAACGGCCTGGTCAAAGCTACCATTTAGTTTTACTTAACGAAGAACGGATTGGTAACTGTGTAATGACGCAGATAACTGTGAAAATATCAAGCCTAATACCCTACACGTTTAAGAAATTCGTCCCTCCGGCGGGTGGCCACCTCCAGGAATGCACCATTTTCCATTTCCACTTCTCCACCCCGGCCTTTGTGGTACTTCTTTACTTTATTGAGGTTAATGAGATGCGAATGATGGAGACGGAAGAAAACAGACTCTGGAAGGATTTCCTCGTATTCTTTAAGGCTTTTGGCTGATACCAACTTGTGACCACCTTGTATAAAAATATAAGTATATGCCCCGCTGGCCTCACAATAAAGTATTGAATCTGTTTCCACAAACTCTAGCTGGTCTTTATAAGAGGGAATAGCAATGCGATGCATGGTTGCATTTGGCTGCCTGATATTTTGCAGCAAAAAGCTTAATTGCTGATTGATGTTTTTTTCCTGCACCCGCTGCCCCGCTTTTGCCACAACAGCTTTCAACTCATCAATATTCACCGGCTTGAGCATATAATCGAGTGCAGAATATTTAAATGCTTTCAGGGTATAAGAATCAAAGGCTGTAACAAAAACAATTTCAAAATTTACCGGCATAATCCGGTCAAGCAAATCAAAAGCGTTACCATGCGGCATTTCAATATCAAGCAATACCAGGTCGGGTTGCAGTTCAACAATCAACTGCTGAGCCTTATCGATATTATCAGCTTCGCCAACATGTAAAGCATTGGGACAGTATAGCTTAAGCAATTCCTTGATAATTCTCAGATTCTTTGGTTCATCGTCAACCGTTAAAACTTTCACCATAAAGCTTGTGATTATGATTTTGAATACGCTACCTCCCCTCTCCTAAAACTGCCAAACGTAAAACTAAGACTTTTCTCATGTTATTACCACTGATCCATTTTTAAGCGAAGATTATTAACCTTATTCGATGGGAAAACGAACACGAATCCTCGTACCGGCAGCACTGCCATCGGCATTCATCAAATCCTCAATTACAATCTCGATCTTTTGCTCCCGTTGCTCATTGAGCAGCAGTACCCGCTCAGCTGTCAAGGCCATTCCTCTTGATTGATATTCAATTGGGTTTACGGCTTTTAACTCCATCGCACGCTTCCTTCCAATTCCATTATCTTCAATAATACATTCCAAAATGCCCGGGTATTCAATAAAAAAAAGCTGAATAAGCCCATCGGCATCTTTCCGGTACTTAATACCGTGCCGCAAAGCATTCTCCACATACGGCTGTAAAAGCAAAGGAGGTAATTCAAGCTGCGAAGCAGGCTGCAGTGTTTCAACTTGTACGGTGTATTCAAATTTACTCTCCATTCTTGCCTTCTCCAGGTCAAGATAAGTGGTTAAGTAACTGATCTCTTCCTGGAGCGAAATATATTCCTTTGAAGAAAACTCAAGCGTTTGCCTGATGAGCCTTGAAAACCCGGAAATAAACTCATTAGCACCTTTTACATCGCTTTCTATTACATATTGCTGAATTGAGTTAAGACTGTTGAAAATAAAATGCGGATTCATTTGTGCCTTCAATGCCATTTGTTCCGATGCGCCGATCCGCTCCTGCAATGCTTCCCGTTCTCTCTGTCGCTGCTTCAGCAATTGAATTCTGTTTCGGAAAACAAGCAACAACAATATTAACACCACTGCTGAGATCAGCACCCAAAACCAGGCAGTTGCCCAAAACGGAGCTTTGCAAACTACAGGAAGTTTAACAATACTTGTTGATTGCCCCCATTGGTCAAATTCACGCTTTGCCTGGATCTCCAACGTATATTCTCCATACGGAAGCGGATTGAACTGTATTTCATGATTATTGGTATAGATCCATGTTGAATCATAACCATTCAATCTGTACCGATAGTTGTTTTTACCGGCTGAACTATAATTCAAAGCTTCGTAACTTATATTAAGCGTCCGTTTCCTGTATCCCAGCTTTGTCAACTCCTGGCTATTGACTAATAAAGCTCCGAGTCTTATTTCTTTGATGTGCAGTGGCAGCGTTGCTATTCGTTTCAGCATTACCGCTTTTTTGCTGAGAAACGATACCCCATGATTCGATGCAACAATAATATTATCCCCTTGCTTAATGATTGAGTTTATTTCATTTGACAAGAGACCGTCCTGTACAGTAATATTTCTTATCGAATAGCGAAACGGTTGTAGCGAATGTATTGTTACAATAGAAATACCGTTGTTTGAAGCCAGCCATATATCGTCTTTATCTACAAAAATTCTCCGGAGATTGTCACTCACTAATCCATTTTCTTGCTTTAGCTGGTGTATACTATCGTTAACCAGCAATAACATTCCATTTCCTCTTGTTGAAAGGCACAGGAATTTGTTGTTATAATAGGCAATATCAGTAATGCGAGAATTAAGAAGTTTCTTCGTTGAGTCGTAAGGCTTAAGAGAGCTGTTCGTATATCGCCATAGTCCAAAATGATTTCCTATCAGAATATTCCCGTTTTTTTCCAAAAACAATTTCGAAGTCCTGAAGCTTTCTTTTTCGATATAATAATTAGAAGGAATTCTGAATTCTTCATGTTTATATTCAAATACTGCCGATGCCATGCCACTATACAAGACACTGTCTTTAACAATAAAATTCGAATTATTTGGAATCTGAAAATATGTTACAGGTTTAGGCTGGGGAACAAAATACGACTGCCACATTCTCGAATCAAACCAACCAATCGACCCTCCTACCAGTATAAAACCTGGTCTGACCTCATGAAAAGAAACAATATTTTTCAAGTTCAATTGCTTCTCCTGAAAAAAAAACGGCTGCTTAAACCTGACCATTTCGCCACCTTGCGTACCAGCCAAAATTGAAGTATCACTGAGTTTATAAACAATATTAAATCGCTTGTCTATAATTTTCGCATCTTTTGAAAGATGTTTAATCTTAAAATAATTAAGATAATATACTCCATTTGTATGCGAAGTAAGCCACAGCCCACCCTCATAATCCTTCTCAATAGATGTGATGTGTACTCCATCAAGATATTTTTCAATTATGTCGCCTTCATAATTTACTATGACTACTCCTTTGTCAGTTGCTAAAAAACAATTCCCATCAACTTCCTCTACATCATCTATTGTATATGAGGTGGGGATAAAGTGGTATTTTTCTTTTGATCCGATCAGGCAATAACCTTCTTTTGTATACAAAATCAACCTGCCATCAGAAAGCTTTTTTAGCCTGGTCCTTTCGTGTTGTATTAACTTAGGCAGACGGATAAACATTTTTTCCTTTCCTATTGAAATATCGAATTCACTGATGCTGTCATGAATAGTAATTCTTATCCCTTGAAACTTTTCCGGGAATGTGACAACCCTTACAAAAAAATCAGATTTTCCGCTTTCAAAAGCAGCAAATTTTGCTACCGGGTTAATTTCGACTTGTCTGCTCAACTCACCTCTGTCTGTAACTGTTATATAATATGGTCCGGAAGATGATGCATGCACCATATCACTACTATCTACATGGATAATTTGTATAATCCCCGGCTTCACCGCATCCACCAGCTTATCATTCCATTTGTAAGCATAAAACTTTCCGTTTTCATAATAAAACAACCTTCCTGAAAAAGTATAAGCCCACACCCGCTTCTTCCAGTCTTCATACAAACCCATGATGGAATTATCCGGAAGGTTAAAGGTTTCAAACCCGTAACCATTATACCTTGTTACACCATGATCGGTTGCAAACCACATGTAATTTGAAGCATCACGCAGCACCTGGTAAGTTTCTGAACTAGGCAAACCATCCGACGGTGTGTAATTTTTAAACTGGTAACGCAATTCCTGTGCATGAGCAACAGTTGCTGCCAACAAAAAAAGTTGTAACCAAACGAAATGATGAATGTGTTGCAGGCGGCTGAGAGGCATGCTTAAAAATAAACATTATGCAGTTAAAAAATCAAGAAAGCGCTGCATGCCCTTCCGTTTATCATCATCAAGTTTATATGAGATGTTGTGTGTGTAGTATTTCTTAAGATCGTAAACAGGATACTTCTGTGCTTCGGCAATTTCATCAATAAACGAGAACCCCACAGCATTCGCTGCATTAAACTGTTCTATCCATTCTTTGCTCATGGGCTTTACACTCACCCACACTGCAAATACAAACGGCAGGCTGGTCATTGACCGCCATTCCGTAGCCAGATCATAAATATATGTTGAAAGACGACGCTGCTCCAATGCCCTGTCGCCAATTACGACTGCACCTGTCGTTCCTTCAATTTTAGTACGGTAACTTTCATCACGTGCATCAATCAGTTGAGGAGAAATACCCCAGAATTCTTTCATCAGCACTTTTGCAAGTGCCACAGATGTGCGGCTTTGATAATCGAGATAAACAGTTGTTAACTGATCAACCGGCACTTCGCTGAACAGGCAAACTGAAGCCACTTCATAATCAGATGCAATACAATAATCACTTACAATATAATACTCCGGCAACTCCTTCAGAAATGCTACCGGTATAAGTGCCACATCCACATCACCGTTTTTAAGCATTTGTGCCACTTTTGCGGGATAATCGGGCACCAATTCATGCTCTTGCAGAAACGCACTATCCTGCATACCATACACCATTGGTCTGGTGTTTAAATAACTGACTGCTCCAATTTTTATTTTCTGCTTTTCACTCATGATTTTCATTAAATAAATTTCCTGACAGATACCGTTTAAAAAAAGCACCTGCAAAGGGTTTTGTTGGGCCGGTATTCTTCAATTCATTTACTTTTGCGCTGCAAAGAAACATAAATTAATGCAGTTGCAATGTTTCAGGTTTAAAGTTTAAGGTTTGCAGAAACCGACCCTTTCATGCACATCACAACATTAAACATCAAACATTAAACGTTAAACTTATTCCTTCATGGAACTTCAACATCTTACAGCTATTTCCCCGGTCGACGGGCGCTATCGCAATCAATTACACCAGTTGGACGCTTATTTCTCTGAATTTGCGCTCATCCGTTACCGTGTACTGGTAGAAATTGAGTACTTCCTTTTTCTGGCCGAAAAGAAATTCTTTAAGCTTAGCGCAAAAGAACAACAGTCGTTGAAAGAGATTGTCAGCAATTTTTCTGTTGCACAGGCTGCTGAGATCAAAAACCTTGAAAGCATAACCAATCACGACGTAAAGGCTGTAGAATATTTTCTGAAGCGTGAACTGGAAGTATTAAAACTTGACCATCTGAAAGAGTGGATCCATTTTGGCCTCACATCGCAGGATATTAACAACACGTCCATTCCTCTTTCCTGGAAAGAAGCATTGGAAAATGAATATCTGCCGGCTGTATCAACACTTATACTGAAGCTGAGAGGTTTTGCAAAAGAATGGAAAAACATTCCCTTGCTGGCTCGCACACACGGGCAAGCTGCATCACCCACACGTTTAGGCAAAGAGATCATGGTATTTGTTGAACGCCTGGAAAACCAGTTGCAGCAATTATCAGCATTACCCACCTCTGCAAAATTTGGCGGTGCCACCGGAAACTTTAATGCGCATTATGTGGCGTTCCCAAACAAAGACTGGGTGAAATTTGGCAACGAGTTTGTTGAAACAAAACTTGGTTTGCAACGCCAGCAATACACTACGCAAATTGAGCATTACGATAATCTTGCGGCGCAAATGGATGGCATCAAACGCATCAACACAATTCTTGTTGATCTTTGCCGTGATATATGGACGTATGTATCAATGGACTATTTCAAGCAAAAAATAAAGAAGGGTGAAGTGGGCAGCAGTGCCATGCCGCACAAAGTAAACCCCATTGATTTTGAAAATGCAGAAGGCAACCTTGGTATTGCCAATGCATTGCTTGAACACCTGTCGGCTAAACTGCCTGTATCAAGATTACAGCGTGACCTCACCGACTCAACTGTATTACGCAACCTGGGCGTTCCCTTTGCACATGCTGTTCTTTCCTTGAAATCAATTGACAAAGGTTTGAATAAACTGTTGCTGAACGAAGACAAGATCAGGCTTGATCTTGAAAACAACTGGGCAGTTGTGGCTGAAGCGATTCAAACCATTCTCCGCAGGGAAAACTATCCTAATCCTTACGAAGCGTTGAAAGAACTGACCAGAGGGAATGCAGCTATTACAGAAAAAACGATGAAAGCATTTATTAAAGGACTGAAAGTAAGTGCTGCTGTAAAGAAGGAACTGAGCGCTATTACACCATACAATTATACCGGCGTTAACCCGAAGTATTAAATGAAGGTTTAAGGCTCAAGGCACAAGGTTCAGGGCACAAGGTTCAAGTGGAAGCCTTGTGCCTTTTTGTTTTTCCTGAGCCTTGTATCTAGTCAGCTTATGTCTTCCAGAAAAAAATATTCAGGTGCTTTGTATTTGTGTAAACGAATGCTGAGTATATCGTACTGAATTCTTTTCCACCCGGGATACTGGTACAGAAATTCTTCGCCTGCATTCATTAACCGTTCTAACTTTTTAGCAGTTACCGCTTCTTCAGGATGGCCGTACTTATCAGTTGTCCGGGTTTTAACTTCAATAAAATGCAGCACATTATCTTTTGATGCCACAACATCCAGTTCAAAATAAGAGTGTTTCCAGTTGCGGTGCAAAATACTGAAGCCCTGCATTTGCAGCCATGCAACAGCCAGCTCCTCTCCTTTTCCGCCTGTTTCAAGATGTTTGGCCATGCAGCTAAAATAATTGTTTCATGCTTATCCACATACCGTGAAAAAGCAGTTAAAAATATGAACGGTTGGCAGTTCTTTTTGGCTATTTTTGCGACTCAAACCTGAATTATGAAGCTGAATAAAACATTCATTTTTACATTGATTGCTCTTGTGGTTGTAGCAGCTCTGTACCGTATTTTACCAAACCGTCCCTTTGGTTTTGCTCCGCAAATTGCCATTGCATTGTTTGCCGGTTCTGTAATCAAAGACAAAAAATATGCGTTTGCATTACCCCTGTTGAGCATGTTCATCAGCGATGCATTATACCAGGTATTGTATAATGCGGGCCTCAGCAGCATTAAAGGTTTCTACGGCGGACAGATCACAAACTACATTCTGTTTGCAGGATTAACTGTAATTGGTTTTTTCATAAACAAACGCAAAGCTTGGCAGGTGGGTTTAGGTGCTGTTGCAGGACCAACTGTTTACTTTCTTGTAAGTAACTTTTTTGTTTGGCTTGGCGGTGGACTGGATGCAGCCGGTGTTGCTTATCCTAAAACAGTAGAAGGAATGGCAAGTGCTTATACAGCTGCTATTCCATTTTATACCGGAAGTATATATGCAACAATTGTATTCTGTACCATGTTCTTTGGCGGATATGCAATTTTGAATTCAAATGAATTGAAAACAGCGAAAGCGTAATAATATCCTGAGCTTAGCCGAAGGATATTTTCTTAAGCATCGAGCGAAGGCAAGATGCGATGAACGTAAAGCTTCGAAAAAACAAACGTCCCGATGTTCGGGGCGTTTGTTTTTTATTATACGTCTGACGGCCTAAGGGCCGTACCGATGAAGTTGCTTACACCTGAAACACGCCCACCTTTAACTCATCAATATCCGGGTTATGATTGGCAGCTGTAATTCCTTCGCTGATCACTTTTCTTGTTTCAACCGGGTCAATAATTTCATCTACCCATAACCGTGCTGCTGCATAGTATGGGGTTGTTTGTGTATCGTACCGGCCTTTTATTTCGTCCAGCAATTTCTTTTCTTCTTCAGCACTTACTTCTTTCCCCCGACCGTCCGGGTCATCCGGGCGGGCCTTCGCTTTCATTGCAGCCACCTGTATCTGCAATAATGTTTTTGCTGCCTGCTCTCCACCCATCACCGCAATTTTTGCAGTAGGCCATGCATAAATAAAACGTGGATCATAAGCCTTACCGCACATCGCATAATTCCCTGCTCCATACGAATTACCTATTACAATGGTGATCTTCGGCACCACACTGTTGGCAACAGCATTCACCATTTTCGCTCCGTCTTTTATGATGCCGCTGTGTTCGCTGCGACTACCCACCATAAACCCGGTTACATCCTGCAAAAATACCAATGGTATTTTCTTTTGATTACAATTGAGAATAAAACGGGCAGCTTTATCAGCACTGTCATTATAGATCACACCACCCAATTGCATTTCATTTTTCTTGTTCTTTACAATGGTGCGTTGATTGGCAACAATGCCCACCGCCCAACCATCAATACGTGCATAGCCACAGAGAATGGTTTTACCGTAATCCTGTTTGAATTGATCAAAATCGCTGTCGTCTACAATACGCTCAATGATCTCCAGCATATCATAAGGTTTTCCATCAGCCGGAAACAAACCATACAACTCTTCCACATTCTTCTTCGGAGGTTTTGCAGCTACACGATCAAACCCGGCTTTCTTTTTCTCACCAAGCTTGCTCATCAGTTTTTTTACTTCATCCAAACACTCCTGTTCTGTTTTAAATTTATAATCAGCAATACCGCTTAATTCGGTATGTGTAACTGCTCCGCCCAATGTTTCTGCATCAATATCTTCACCAATGGCTGCTTTCACCAGATAAGGTCCAGCTAAAAAAATGGAGCCATTCCCTTCCACCATCAATGTTTCATCGCTCATGATGGGCAAGTAAGCACCACCGGCCACACAGGCACCCATCACCGCAGCAATTTGTGTAATTCCCATTGCACTCATGCGTGCATTGTTGCGGAAGATGCGGCCAAAATGTTCTTTATCGGGAAAAATCTCATCCTGCATGGGAAGAAATACACCGGCACTGTCAACCAGATAAATGACAGGCAAACGGTTTTCCATCGCTATTTCCTGCAAGCGTAAATTCTTTTTACCGCTAATGGGAAACCATGCACCGGCTTTTACTGTTTGATCGTTTGCAACAATCACGCATTGCCGGCCACTTACATAACCAATACCTGCAACTGTTCCGCCAGCCGGGCATCCACCTTGCTCGGCATACATTTCATAACCGGCAAATGCGCCTATCTCCACAAATGGCTTATCCGTATCACGCAGGTATTCTATTCGCTCACGTGCAGTGAGTTTGTTTCGCTCTCTTTGTTTTTCGATGGATTTTTTACCGCCGCCTTCATAGATCTTTTCCAGTCGCTTCCGCATTTGGCCCAGCGCTAATTTCATCACATCCTCGTTTTTGTTGAAGTGAATATCCATACAGCTAAATTTTAAACAATTACAATCGTTAGCGCAAGATAAGGGCAATCTGTCAATGATTTTCTTTTGCAAAAACTGCTATATTTGCTGCCCATTGGGGAATTAGCTCAGTTGGCTAGAGCGCTTGCATGGCATGCAAGAGGTCACCGGTTCGACTCCGGTATTCTCCACAGCTTTAAAGCCGCCTTCGGGTGGCTTTCTTTTTTACGTCCGCATTATATTAAAAACATACGGCAACTTCGTGAAGTGGCCGTATGTTTTTTTATAAAGATCGTTATTTGAAATCTGCCAGCTTATAAGTGTACAACTTTCCTTTCACAGCTTTCAGGGTTACCTGCTTGTTTTTATAACGTATTATACAAGTTCCATTATTTTTTGCAAGTACTGAACAGGTTTGCAGTGCACCATTCTTCCATTCCATACTCACATCAAACCCACCTCTTGCACAAAGCCCGTTGATCTTGCCTGTATTCCACGCAGCAGGTAATGCAGGTAATAATTCAATTTCTTCATCATTGCTTTGCAGCAACATTTCAGCAAGACCTGCAGTAGCTCCAAAATTTCCATCGATCTGAAACGGAGGATGGGCGCAAAACAAATTAGGATATGTTCCGCCACCACTCATCTTTATTCCATCTTCACCAGCAACCGGCTTTACTAATTGTTTAAACAACTGTAACGCATGCTCGCCATCATGCAAACGTGCCCAGAAATTTATTTTCCATGCCATGCTCCAGCCTGTTCCGGCATCGCCACGTTGCAGCAATGTTTGTTTTGCAGCAGCTGCCAATGCCGGCGTTTTGTTTACAGATATTTCATCGTAAGGATGCAGCCCATACAAATGCGAAACATGACGATGATGCGGTTCTGCATCTTCCCAATCATGTATCCACTCATTCAAATCGCCTTTCGCTCCAATTTGATTGGGTGCTAATTGTGTAACTGTTTTCTTCAGCTCATTACGCCATTGCTCATCCGTATTTAAAATGGAAGATGCTGTGATGCATGCATTGAACAGTTCTCGACATATCTGCATATCCATTGTTGGCCCCATGCAGGTGTTTCCAATAAAACCATCGGGCATTTTATATGCATGTTCCGGCGAATTAGATGGCGCTGTCACCAACCATCCATGTGTTGGTTCTTTAATGAGAATGGATTGTAAAAACTGTGCAGCTCCTTTCAATACAGGATAATACTGCTTTAAAAAATTGACATCTTTTGTAAAGCGGTAATGCTCCCAGATATGCTCACACAACCATGCACCACCGGTTAATGTTGAGCCCCACGCAGCACCTTCGCCCGGCGATGTAAAGAACCAGGGGTTACTGATAACATGCGCCACCCAACCGTTTGCATTGTAATAAGCCTTTGCTGTTTTTTGCCCGTTGTTTACCAATGAAGAAGTGAAACGATGCATTGGCTCTGCAAGTGACCCAAGGTTGGTTAACTCTGCCGGCCAGTAATTCATTTGAATATTGATGTTGAGATGATAATCGCCATTCCATGGTGTTTGGTATTCCACAGCCCACAATCCCTGAAGATTCGCTGGCAATAAACCATTGCGGGAAGAACCGATGAGTAAATACCTTCCGTAATTAAAATACAAAACAGGAAGCTGCAGATCCTCTTCCCCTTTATTGTAGTTGATCAATCGCTGATTGGTTGTTAATGCAGAACCGGGCCTGGTATCGGGCATCGTCCAGCGGCAGCGATTGAATAACAGTTGGTATGCTGCTGTGCTTTTTTGTTTTGCTGCTGTATATGAAACCTGCTTTGATCGTTCGATATACGTAAACACTTTTTCAAAAATATCAGCAGCTGATAAACCTCCTGTTGCATGATCATAATTTGTAACAGATGAAATCCTGATCCAGCATTCTGTTGCGTTTTCAATCACCAGTTCATTTCCTTCCTGCCGAATGGTTCCGTCTTTGACTGTTGGCTGCGCCACAGTTACGAACTGCATGCCTTTATCCTCACCTGATGGCAACTGGCCCATCAAGGCTATGGTGTTTTTCTTTGTTTTGATCTCTGCATTTTCTTTTCTGTAAAGCGACAGTACAATATTGATGCTTCCTTTTTTTGTTGAAGACAAACGAACCCAGGTAATATCATGCACAAAATCGGTAAACACTTCTTCAGTAAACGTTGCTGCATTACGGGTAAATGTTGTTGTGGCAACAGCTTTCTCAATATCCAGCACACGGCTGTAATTGGTTACTGCAGCAGCACTGTCTTTCCAGCTAATGAATAGATCTCCCATTGTTTGATAAGCACCATATTTGTCATTTGCGCCTCTTCCATGGCCAGAGCCTTTTCCTTTTGAAATGAATTTCTGCTGCAATAAGTTTTGTGCTTCCTTGTTGTTACCTGCAAGTAAATAATCCTGAATGGGTTTTAAAAACCGGTATGCACTATCCGCATCCGCATCCTGCGGGCCACCACTCCATAAAGAAATTTCATTAAGGGCAATGCGTTCTTTCTTTGTATCACCAAACATCATTGCACCAAGCCTTCCATTACCTAATGGCAAACTTTCCGTAAAATGTGTGGCAGGAGTGCTGAAACGGATCGTAACGTCATTGCGTTGCGCAAACAATTCATGTTGCATTATCATTGCCAGCAACAGGATTACAATTTTCTTCATACAGCAAATTACAAATTGAAACAACGCAGTTCAACATTCACGCCGTTGACTAAACAATTGTTATATCTATTTTGCAAATATTGATTGTACAGGAGCTGCTATTGGATGATTTGCTTTGTATATAAGCCCAAGCAAACTTGCGATAGTTTGTGCAAACTGTTTTTGATAAACTTGCTGCTCAGTTTTTATTTCACCTTTTGCTGCTAACCCCGGAGCCATTACAGCAAACCAGATTTCAGATGCGTCTTTTATTGAATTACCATGGCTTGTCCATTCAGCTTTCACCGCATCACCTCTTCCATGATCAGTAGTAATGAAGATGGCCGTTTTATTACGATAATCAGGGTTGCTTTGCACATACTCCCACAACTGTTTGATCCATGCATCAACCTGGTGGGCTGCATCAAGATAAGAACGGTATTGGCCTGCATGTGCCCACTCATCTGTTTCGCCGTAGGCGATGTATAATACTTTTGGCTTGGTTGCTTTCAGCGTTGATAATGCTGCGTGATGTGTAAATACATCCAAACATTCATCTTCATGCCATGGTCTGTAAGAATCTGTAAGCATGCTGTTCACCTGCTTTTGTTCTGTTGTAAGATTTCTGCCGGCAATTGTATCAAAGGCAGATACAACCTGCACACCACTTCGTTTCTCATTTAAGATACGATCGAACGCTTCCCATGCACCAAAGGCTGCAACTTTCCCTTTATACTTTGGTTGCTGGTTTATAAACTCAAGCAGTGTTACATGCGGATTTGGTTTGTAATCATTTGAGTTGATAGCGGTATCAGCATAACCTGTCATGATCTCACTATAACCCGGATAACTGAACCAGTAAGGATTGGCATTGTTTACGTAATTCTTATACTTACGGTTGCCATACAACTGCCCCTTTGCTGCAATAGTGCTCCATACAAAAGGCATCAGCTTTGCACGACGTTCTTCTGCAGTTGAAGCCCAGTAATGATTGAAGATATAAGCACTATCACCACGATGAAATCGTTTATTGTTTGCTATTGCTGAATCCATTCCACCATATACTTCCTGCCAACGCAAACCATCGGTTGTTATAATGATAATGTTTTCTACTTTTTGTGCCTGAGTATTAGCAATGATCAGTAGCAAAAAAATGCTGAGTGCAATACGCATAGTCGCTTATTATTATTCTGATAAATGTAACCAAAACGGTTTGCCTAGCAATATTTAAACCAGTGCAAACGGTTGAACTGACGCACGAACAATTTTATATAGCCTTGCACAAGAACTGTGTACTACATAAACGTTGTGTTTCTTTTCATATATATTTTTAACCTAAACCTAACTGCTGTGGGTATTTCACTCACAATCCTTAATTAAAACCTCCCTGTCCACGATAAAGCTTCACCGGTTTATCGAGTTTTATTTTTACAACAGTGATGTATTTATCCAATACATTTTGCGGAACGTTCACATACACAAGACCGGGTACATGACTCCATGAAATTTTGCCAACAACTTTATGCGTGAGTTTTGCATTGCTGCCAAGAACAGTGATGTCCTGAATTTTATTATCCAGTCCTTTGATCATGATGTTACCACCCGAACTTCCGTGCAGGAATAAATACAATGTGGTGGAGTCTTTTGACAATGTTGTCGGTCCATAAAAATGTCCCTGCGGAATACCACCGATGGTATTAAAAATTCCTTCGCCGTTACGTTTGTTCCATGCGCCGAGTTCTTTCAACACATTCACCTGCCCGGCAGGAATAGTACCGTCCTCCATTGGTCCCATATCGAGCAAGAGGTTTCCACCATTTGAAACAGCATCAACAAAAATGCTGATCACTTCATACGGTGTTTTCCAGTTATTGTCGTGATGAAAGCCCCAGTTATCATTGGTGGTCATACACAACTCCCACCAGTTGAACTTGGGTCTTGCTACAGGAAAATTCTGTTCAGGTGTATCATAATCACCATAGCCCTGCAAACGGCCGTTGATGATTGCATTGGGATTACCGGCCAGGATCATACTTCTTACTTTTTGCGATTCCCATTCTTCTGCACTGCGTTCCCAATCGCCATCAAACCACCAGAGATCGGGTTTAAACATGGCGTTGATTTCTTTGATCTGTCCCTGGAAAAAAGAACGGTAACGATTCCAGCGATCATAATCATTGGCGATTTTATAACGGCTGCTGTCGTTTAAAAAACCCGGATAATCGGGATGACTCCAGTCGAGCAAAGAAAAATAAGCACCGCATTTGATGTTGCGCTTCCGCAGTTCTTCAAAAAAAGGTTTGATCATATCTTTTTTTGCAGGCGTTGCCTGTACCGTACTCAGCTTGTTCATCTTTGTATCATACATCGCCACACCATCATGATGCTTGGTGGTGATCACCGAATATCTAGCACCGCTTTCCTGGATAAGATCGGCCCATACTGCAGGATCATAATTCTTTAACGTGAATCCTTTCAGCTGTTTCATATAATCGGCATAGCTGATCTTTTTGTTGTGAAAGCTCCACGATTCATCGATACCATTTACCGCATAAATGCCTGCATGAATAAAAATGCCCAGCTTGGCATCGGCAAACCACTGCATTTTTTCTTTAATAACGGCAGCATCTGTTTTTTGCTGCGCATTCAGTTTGAATGTAGCAAGCAGTACAAACACAATCAATTGATTCTTCATCACTATATTAATTTAACTGTATAATTATTGCACTATTGTTTTTCAACACATCAAAAAAGGCCAGCCAGAAATGGCTAAACTATCGTTTTGCCTATTAAGACTAACTTTAAAATCTTCCTAAAAAAAGAAAAAAGGACGCATACTGACAATAGTCATGAAAAACGACAACTATCACAACAGGATATTTGTGCAGATATTATGCTTTAACCTTTCGGCCACGCTGCGCCATATAAAGACCTGCAGTTACCAGCAATACCCCGGCAATTGTATATATGCTGACAGGTTCGTTCAAACTTACTGCAGCGATCATGTAACCAAACACCGGACATAAAAATAACCAGTACGATGCTGTTACTGCATTCCGTTTTAAAAGCCATAACCACAATTGAACAGCTGCAACAGATACGGGAACAGCAAGCCATAGTACCCCGCCCCAGAAACGAAGATCAAACTGATTGAGTTGTTCACGATAAGTGAACAATAATACAGGCACTAAAAACAACCCGCCGATCAATGTCTGCCAGCCGTTGATAACAAGTATATGCAGACCGTTCCATTTTGTTCGGGCAAAATAAATTGCACCTGCAGAATAAGCCAGCATACTCAAAAACATAATGAGTATACCTCCGGTTGTTGCAAAACTGTTTTGTAATAATGGCCATGCTGCCACAAATACACCTATACTGCAAAGAGCCAAACTAAGCCAGTGTAAAATTGTTATACGATGATCGAACAAAACAGCTGAAATAATACTGATCAAAACAGGATTCACTGCTACAGCCATACTCCCAAGCCCCGCTGCTACTTCCTGCATAGCCACTACATACAATCCGAGATACAAACTGATATTAAGTAAGCCGTAAAGCGCTATATACAACCATTCTTTTTTCTGTGGCAATCTTTTTCGCCAGATAACATGTGCAAAAAAAAGCATGCCTGCGCCTGCAATGAAGAAACGTGTAACTGAGAGTACAAATGGTTGTGCAGACTGTAATGCAATTTTAGTTGCTGATGCAGCCGAAGACCACAAGAGAGCAAACCCAACACCCGCTGCAATATATTTCCAGTTCATAAGAATTGATCCCACACCTTTTGAGGCTGCAAAACTATTGACTTTGTAAACGAGGAAAGGAACTATTTTAAAATGAAGTGCTGGTAGAAATGGCTGAAAATAAAAAAGGTCATCTGTAGAAACAGTTGACCGTTAACGATTGCTTGCCATATAAAAAAAAAGATCTGTAATTGTTGATCAGCTTTCGCTGAGGTTATCCGCAGGTGAACCATTTGTTCATTTCCCATTTGGATAACACAAAGCTACCAAAGCAATGTTTAGCCATCAAAACAAGAAATGGTGCTTTTTATGACGGCAAATCAAACTAAAAAAATTTAATATTTTGTAAATCAGTTAGTTAGAATAAATAAAAAGCTTATCTCCAAATGTATTTTTGACAATTATTCTTTTGAAATTATGTTCTGATCAACCTGTTTCGTATACTAAAAACCGCTGAATAAGGCTGTGTTGTTTCCACGCATATTGCAGCAGGAGAAAGAATTGCAGAACCGGCGCTATTTGAAATTGCAGAAGAAACAAATACAACTTGCGGAGTCATTCGGCTTATTGCTGTTGCCACATGAACAATTTAGCAAACACATCAATACAGGAACAAAAGTCATTAACCAGGGTTTTATTGAAGCCCTTATAAATAACGAAACAATAAATTTGAGAACGGTTGATCTTTTACAGTACTTAATCGTGCCGCATACCCTTCGCTACCCGAAACAAATGCAACACATAAGGAAAAAGCGCATCCATTGTTTCTGCAGCGCCTTTGGTTGAGCCGGGCAAGGTGATGACCAGCGAATTACCAATAAAACCAGCCACACCTCTTGATAACATAGCATAAGGTGTGCGTTGCTGGCCGTAGCTGCGTGCAGCTTCCATCATACCGGGAATTTCACGGTCGAGTAAAGGTTGAATGGCTTCGGGTGTAATATCTCTTGGCGATAATCCTGTACCGCCGGTGAATAGAATTAATTGATATCCTTCGCTGCTGTATTGTTTTGCTTTTGATTGAATGGCATCCATTTCATCGGGAATGATTTCATACACTGATGCTTTGAGTTGGTGCTGTTCCAGTTTTTGCAGAATGGCTTTCCCACTGCTGTCTTCTTTTGTCCCTGCAGCCACAGAATCGGAACAAACGATCACTGCTGTGCGGATGCTTTCTTTCAGTTCATCTTTAAAATCGGTTTTA